>NZ_NCGB01000001.1:0-168171 GCF_002278865.1 Sphingomonas sp. 28-62-11
GCGCCCATAGCTCGCCGACTTCGCCCACGGGCAGCTCGTTCACGCCGTCCTCATCCATGATCTTCAGATCGGCGACGGCGACTGGCGGCCCGGCGCTGGTCGGGCGGTTGAGATAATCCTCGGCGCTATGGCCAGTGACGGTCGCCATCGTCTCCGTCATGCCCCAGCCATTGCCGGGCAGCGCGCCGAATTCGGTATAGATGCGCTTGACCAGTTCGGGTGCGGAGGGGGCGCCGCCGTACGAAATCGCCTCCAGCGACGAAAGATCATATTTCGGGCGATCGGGATGTTCGAGCAATTGCCACGCGATGGTCGGCACGCCGCCGGTAGCGTGGACCTTTTCGCGCTCGATAATCTCCATCGCGCGGACGGGATCCCATTTGCGCATGAAGATCATCGTGCTGCCCGCCGCGACCACGCCCATCAGCGCGGCGCTGCACGCGGTGACGTGGAAGAGCGGGATGACGGTGAGGAGCGTCTTGGGGGTGGGTGCCGGGATTTCATCGCCGCGGCGCATCAAGGTGCGGGCCGCGCCGAACGCGCTGGAGAAGATATTGGTGATGAGGTTGCGGTGCGTGCCGAGCGCGCCCTTGGGGTTGCCGGTGGTGCCGCTGGTGTAGAAGATCGTCGCGTCATCCTCCGGCGCGATGGCAACCTGGGGGAATGGCACTTCGGGCAGAGCTGCCCAGTCATGCGGGGTGCCGATTAGGTCTTCGAGGCGGCTTGCCTTGCCGGTGAGCGGTGCGGTGGCGCGGGCGACGAGGATGCGCTCGACCCCCGCAAACGCCTCATAATGGCCCGACAGCCGTTCATGCCGCTCATCATCGAGGATCAGCAGCTTCGCACCCGAATCATTGATGCCGTAATCGAGCTCACCCGCGGTCCACCACGCGTTGAGCGGCACGATGATCGCGCCGATGCTCACCGTGGCGAAGAAGATCACCGGCCATTCGGGCAGGTTACGCATGGCGAGCGCGACCCGGTCCCCCTTGCCGACGCCCATCGCCTGAAGCTTGGTGGCGAAGGTGGCGACGGCGCGGTACTGCGCTTCATAGGTGACGCGCTCATCCTCATGAATGGTGAATTCGCGGGCACCATAGGCGCGCGCCATCTGGACGAGCAGCGCGAGGTTGGCGGGCGCATTCTTCCAGGTGCGGGTGGGGACGCCGCCAATCTCAACCGTCTCCATCTCAAACCGCGCGCCGGGCGCCGTCAGGATGGCGTCAATTTCCGCCATCGACATTTTCGGCCAGGACGGATCGAGCGCAATAAGGGGCTCGTTGAGAGACGTATCGGCCACGGTATCTTCTCCAACTCTTGAATTTCGGGTTTGGCTTATCTGCCATTTTGCCCAAGGTTAGTGTTGATTCACGCGCCACTCAAGGCAATAGGGGATCACAAGTTTCGAAGCAGGGGTATGGCGCAGGGTATGGAACAGGCATGAAGATCGCCAAGCCCGAATCGCACGGCCTTGATTCCGCGCGGCTTGCCCGCATCGATACGCTGCTGCGCGATCGTTATGTCGCGCCGGGCAAGCTGCCCAATGCCCAGATTTTGATCGCCCGTGATGGCGAGATCGTCCATTTTTCGAGCCAAGGTGCGGCGCGGGAGGGTGGCGCGGCGATCGACGAGACATCGCTGTTCCGGATTGCGAGCATGACCAAGCCGGTCACCTCGATCGCGTTCATGATGCTGGTGGAGGAAGGGCTGGTCGCGGTCGACACGCCGGTTCACCACGTGCTCCCCGAATTCAAGGGGCTGGGCGTCTATAATGGCGGCGGCGCCGGCGTGCCCTTCATGACCAAGCCGACCGACGAGCCGATGCGGATGGTCGATCTGCTGCGGCATACCGCGGGGCTGACCTATGGCTTCCAGAACCGGTCGAACGTGGATGCGGCGTACCGTGAGGGGAAGCTGGAGAACTGGCACGGCAATTTCGATCTCGATGAGTTTGTGGGCGCGCTGGGCAAGTTGCCGCTGGAGTTTTCGCCGGGGTCCGCGTGGAATTATTCGGTGGCGACCGATGTGCTGGGCGCGGTGATCCAGCGGGTATCGGGGATGAAGCTCGACGAATTTTACCGCACGCGGATTTTTGCGCCGCTCGGCATGCACGACACCTTCTTTGCGGTGCCCGAGGACAAGGTTCACCGGCTGACCGATTGCTATGATTTCGTCCCCGGCGGCAAACCGGTGATGTTCGATCGCGGTGAGAAGAGCGCGTGGAGCCGCCAGCCGCGCTTCCTGTCCGGCGGTGGCGGGCTGGTATCGACTGCGCTCGATTATCACCGCTTTTGCAGCATGTGCCTGAATGGCGGGACGCTGGACGGGGTGCGGATCGTCGGGCGCAAGACGATCGACTTGATGACGCGCAATCACCTGCCCGGTGGCGCGGATCTGGCGAGCATGTCGAAGTCCCTGTTCAGCGAGGCAGCGAATGCGGGGACGGGCTTCGGGCTTGGTTTTGCGGTGAATATCGATGTCGCGCGGTCGATGATCCCGGGCTCCGAAGGCGAATATTATTGGGGGGGGATGTTCTCCACCGCGTTCTTCATCGACCCTGTGGAGCGCATCCATATGGTGTTCATGACGCAGCTGCGCCCATCGAGCGCCTACCCCATTCGGCGGGAGCTGAAGACGTTGATTTACAGTGCGTTGACCTGACCTTGACCAGCGGGTGCTCCTGCGAAGGCAGGAGCCCAGAATCACAAACGCCGCGCCTGCGGCTCTGGACCCTCGCTTTCGCGGGGGAACAATGGAGAGAATGAAATGACTTCACCCATCACCACCGAACGCCACGGCGACGTGCTCGTCATCATTTCGAACAACCCGCCGGTCAACGCGCTGGGCGCGGCCGTGCGCCAGGGGCTGGAGGCGGGGCTGAAGGAAGCCGCCGCCGATGAGGCGATCAAGGCAGTGGTGATCCGCTGCGACGGCAAGACCTTCTTTGCAGGCGCCGACATTACCGAATTCGGCCGCCCGATGCAGGAACCCGGCCTGCCGACGGTGATCGACATGATCGAATCGAGCGAAAAGCCCGTCATCGCCGCGATCCACGGCACTGCGCTGGGCGGCGGGTGCGAGGTGACGCTTGGCTGCCATTACCGGATCGCGGTGCCCTCGGCCAAGATCGGCACGCCCGAGGTGAAGCTCGGCCTGTTGCCCGGTGCCGGCGGCACGCAGCGGATTCCGCGCGTGGCCGGTGTCGCGCTGGCGCTGGAAATGACTGCAAAGGGCGATCCGATCTCCGCCGCACGCGCGATGACCGCGGGGCTGATCGACCGGCTGGCGGGCGAAAACTCGCTCGCCGCAGATGCCATCGCCTTTGCGCGCGAAGTCGCGAGCGTCCGCCCCCTGCCCCGCGCGAGCGAAAAGACCGCCGAGGCCGATCCCGAGGCGGTCGCTGCCTTCAAGAAGGAAAACGCCAAGCGCTTCCGCGGCTTCGATGCCCCCGCCGCCAACATCGCCTGCGTGGAGAAAGCCACCGATGGCTCAACCTTTGCCGAGGGCATCGCGTTCGAGCGGCAAGAATTCATGAAGCTGATGATGGGCGTGCAATCCGCCGCGCAGCGCCATCTGTTCTTCGCCGAGCGTCAGGCCGCCAAGATCGACGGCATCGACCCCGCCATTGCGCTGCGCCCGATCAAGAAGGTCGGCGTGATCGGCGCGGGCACGATGGGCGGCGGCATCAGCATGAACTTCCTGAGCGCTGGCATCCCCGTGACGATCGTCGAGATGCAGCAGGAAGCGCTCGATCGCGGCACTGGGGTGATCCGCAAGAATTACGAGGCCTCCGCCGCCAAGGGCCGGTTGAAGCCCGAGCAGGTCGCGCTCGCGATGGGCGCGCTCACCCCAACGCTCAACCTGGAAGACCTAGCCGACTGCGATCTGGTGATCGAGGCGGTGTATGAGAGCATGGACGTGAAGAAGGAGCTGTTCGGCAAGCTCGACAAGATCGTCAAGCAGGGCGCGATCCTCGCGTCGAACACCAGCTACCTCAACATCGACGAGATCGCCGCGAGCACCAGCCGCCCGCAGGACGTGCTCGGCATGCATTTCTTCTCGCCCGCCAATGTGATGAAGCTGCTCGAGGTCGTGCGCGGCGCAAAGACAGCGGACGATGTGCTCGCAACCGTGATGGCACTGGCCAAGACGATCAAGAAGGTCGCCGTCGTCTCCGGCGTGTGCCACGGCTTTATCGGCAACCGCATGCTGATGCCGCGCCAGGTAGAGGCGAACAAACTGCTGATGGAGGGTGCTACCCCTGAGCAGATCGACCGCGTCCATGTCGAATTCGGCATGCCGATGGGGCCGTTCCAGATGAGCGATCTCGCCGGCGTCGATATCGGCTGGCACCGCGACGAAACCCGCATCGAAAGCATCCGCGATGCGCTATGCGCCGAAGGGCGCTGGGGGCAGAAAAAGTCGGCGGGCTTTTACGATTATGACGAGAAGCGGAACCCCTCCCCCTCCCCGCGGGTCGCCGAGATCATCGAGGATTTCCGCAGCCGTTCGAACCTGCCCAGGCGCGAGATCACCGATGAAGAAATCATCGAACGCACGCTCTACACGATGGTCAACGAAGGCGCGCTGATCCTTGAAGAAAAGATGGCGCAGCGCGCGAGCGACATCGATGTCGTGTGGATTTATGGCTATGGCTGGCCGGTCTATCGCGGCGGGCCGATGTTCTGGGCGGATACCGAAGGCGCGAAGAAGATCGTCGCGGGGCTGGAGAAGCACGGCTTCAAGGTGGCTGAACTGCTGAAAAGCAATGCCGAGAGCGGCGGGCGGTTCAAGTGACCGCTGCTGCGACATTCCTCCCCGTTTACGGGGAGGGGGACCGCCTCGAGTACAACGCTTGCTGCCCGCCCCCTCCGTCGCCGCTTCGCGCCGCCACCTCCCCGTCCCGGGGAGGATTTAGGTGAAGACGGCCCTCGCCACCGCCGCTGCGATCCGTGCGGGAGAGACAACCGCACTCGCCGAATGCGAGGCGGCGATTGCCCGGATCGAAGCGGGCGATGGCGATATCAACGCGGTCGTCGTCCGCGATTTCGACCGGGCACTGGAACAGGCGCACGCGGTTGATGTGCGGGTGGCGGCGGGCGACACCGCGGGCGCGTTGCTCGGCGTGCCGATGACGGTGAAGGAAAGCTTCGACGTCGCCGGACTTGTCAGCTGCTGGGGCTTCGCCGAGCATGCCGATTTCGTCGCGAGCGAGGATGCGGTCGCGGTCCAGCGGCTGAAGCGCGCGGGCGCGGTGATTTTAGGCAAGACCAATGTGCCCGTGGCGCTTGCCGATATTCAGACCAACAACCCCGTCTATGGCCGCACCCGCAACCCGATCAATCCTGATCGCGTCCCCGGCGGATCGTCGGGCGGCGCGGCGGCGGCGCTTGCGGCGGGGTTCGTGCCGATCGAGATCGGCTCGGACATCGGTGGCTCCATCCGGACCCCCGCGGCATTCTGTGGCGTTTGGGGCCACAAACCGACTTACAATGCGCTGTTAAGTTTCGGCCATAACTTCCCGCGCACGGAAGGCTGTGGCGTTGCGCTGAACGTCATCGGCCCCTTGGCGCGCGATGCCGATGATCTGGAGGCGCTGTTCGACGTCATGGGCGGCGATACGCTCGCCCGCCCTGCCCCGCGCGGCCCAGGCGAATGGCGCATCCTGTTGCTGCCCGAACACCCGCTTGCCCCGGCCCAGGCATCGATCAAGGCGGCGATCACGGCGACGGGTGCCGCCTTTGCAGCAGCTGGCGCAACGGTTGATCATGCCAGCGATCTGCTGCCCGATTTGACGCTGCAATATATGAATTACGTCCGCATGCTGCTGACGGCGATGGCACGCGGTGCACCGCCTGAAGGTGGCTCGCCGATGGCGCTGCCCGACTGGTTCTCGCTGATCGATGCGCAGGCGAAGTGCCGTCGTGACTGGGGGCGGCTGTTCCATCACTATGACGCCGTGATCGCGCCGGTGTGGGGCACCACCGCTTATCCGCACGACGATACGCCGCTGGCCGAACGGCTGTTGCAGATGGACGGCGCCATGACGCCCGCCGGCGCGCAGCTTGCCTATCCGGGTCTTGCCACTTTCCCAATGCTGCCTGCGACTAGCGTGCGCATCGGCACCGACGCCGATGGCCTGCCGATCGGCGTGCAGGTGATCGCTGATTACAACCATGATTGGACGGCGATTGCCGTCGCGCGCGCCGCGCATGATTTGATGAGGAGCTGAGACGATGAGCGACCTGGAAACCTTCCGCACCGAGACCCGTGCCTGGCTCGAGGTGAACTGCCCGCCCGAAATGCGCGAGCCGGTCCGCAGCGAAAAGGACGCCAATTGGGGTGGCCGCAATGCCGATTATCAGCCCGGTCAGCGCGAATGGATGGACGCGATGGCGTCGCGCGGCTGGACCGTGCCCGATTGGCCGGTCGCCTATGGCGGCGGTGGCCTTTCGCCTGCCGAAACCAAGATTCTGCGTGAAGAAATGGCGGCAATGAAGTGCCGTAACCCGCTGAACAGCTTCGGCATTTCGATGCTCGGGCCAGCATTGCTGAAATATGGCACCGAGGAGCAGAAACTCGAGCATCTGCCCAAGATCGCGCGCGGTGAAATCCGCTGGTGTCAGGGTTATTCGGAACCGAATGCCGGGTCAGACCTCGCCAGCCTCGCCACCAGCGCCGAGGATGCGGGCGATCACTACATCATCAACGGCCAGAAAGTCTGGACCAGCTATGCCGACAAGGCAGACTGGATTTTCTGCTTGGTCCGTACTGACAAGACCAACAAGCAGGGCGGCATCAGCTTCGTGCTGTTCGACATGGCCTCACCCGGCGTCTCGACCAAGCCGATCCTGCTGATCAGCGGCTATTCACCCTTCTGCGAGACGTTTTTTGACAATGTGAAGGTGCCCAAGAGCCAGCGCGTCCACGAAGAGAATAAAGGCTGGGACGTCGCCAAATATCTGCTCGGGCATGAGCGCGAGATGATTTCGGGCATGGGCCTCGGCTCGACCGGCGGCAATCCGCTGATCGAGGGCGCAATCGCGACCGTCGGGCTCGATCACGAAGGCCGGCTTGCCGATCCGCTGCTGCGCGCGGCGATTGCGCAGTTCGAGGTACGGTCCAAGGCGTTCGGGATGATGTCCGAACGGTTCATCGACGAACTGAAAGCGGGCAAGGCGCATCCTGCTCAGCCGAGCATGATGAAATATTACGGCACTGAGCTGAACAAGTCGCGCCATGAGCTGATGATGGCTGCAGGTGGCTCCGACGCGCTCGAATGGGAGAGCGATCGCTCGTCGGGCGGCGCAGGTCCGCGCGCCTGGCTGCGCACCAAGGCCAATTCCATCGAAGGCGGGACCAGCGAGGTTCAGTTGAACATCGTGGCAAAGCGGATTTTGGAATTGCCGAGCGTTTAACGCGCCGTGCTCCTGCGAAGGCAGGAGCCCAGGTTTACTGAGCGCAGCGCAGGGAACTCTGGGTTCCCGCCTGCGCGGGAACACAAGGGACGACAATGCCTCTCTATCTCAACGAAGAACAAATCCAGCTCCAGGACACCGCACGCGGGTTCATCGGCGAACATGCGCCGGTCAAGCATATGCGCGCTTTACGCGATGCCAAGGATGCCACCGGTTTCAGCCGCGATTTGTGGAAGCAGTTCGCCGAGCTTGGCCTGACCGGCATTTTGATCGGCGAGGACGATGGCGGGCTCGGGCTCGGCCATGTCGAAGCAGGCGTGGTGCTCGAGGAGATCGGGCGCAACCTCTCGCCCTCTCCTTTCCTCGCCACCGCCGTCGCCGCTGTCGAGGCGCTCAAGGGCACGCCGCATACCGCACGCTTTTTCCCCGGCATCCTGAGCGGCGATACCGTCGCAGCGCTCGCGATCGACGAGGGCGCCAAGCACCGCGCCACGGTCGGCATGAAGGCCGAACGATCGGGCAATGGCTTCAAGCTGACCGGCGCCAAGCAGTTCGTCACGCATGGCCATGTCGCCGATGTCATCATCGTCGCCGCGCGAACGGCGGGTGCGGCTGATGATACGAACGGGATCACGCTCTTCGCAGTCGACCGCAACGCCGCCGGGCTGACGTCAGAAGCCGAGCGGCTGGCTGACTCTTCGCTTGCTGCGCGGCTGAAGTTCGACGGAGTCGAAGTCGATGCCGATGCGGTGATCGGCGAGGTCGATCATGGCGGCGATCCACTCAATCGCCTGCTGCGCGCGGGTCGCGTTGGCGCGTCGGCCGAGTTGCTCGGTGTCGGCGCGGGCGCAATGGACATGACCGTGAACTATCTGAAGGAGCGCAAGCAGTTCGGCGTGCGGATCGGCAGCTTCCAGGCACTCCAGCACCGCGCCGCGCACCTCTATTCGGAGATGGAGGTCGCACGTGCGGCCGTCCTCAAGGCGCAGCAATTGCTCGATGCGGGCGATGCCAAGGCTGACGAAGCGGTATCTGTCGCCAAAGCAATGACCGCGATGGCGACGACACTCGCGGTGCAGGAAGGCGTGCAGATGCACGGCGGCATCGGCATGACCGACGAATATGACATCGGCTTTTACATGAAGCGCGGCCGTGTGCTGGCGGAGATGTTCGGCGACGCGAATTTCCATGCCGATCAGATTGCGCGGGCGGCGGGGTATTGAAGGCTAAATCCTCCCCGGCACGGGGAGGGGGACCGAATCTGGTCGATCTGCTCGATGTCGAGGAGATCGATACCGATCTGTATCGCGGCAAGCGCGGCAATGACGGTTTCGGCCGCGTGTTCGGTGGGCAGGTGATCGCGCAGGCGCTGCAGGCAGCGCAGCGATCGACCGATTCCCCAAAGGCTGCGCATTCGCTCCACGCCTATTTCATGCGGCCGGGGGCAGAGGAGCATCCGATTATCTACCGCGTGCTGCGCGATTTCGATGGCAAAAGCTTTGCCACACGCCGCGTGATCGCGATGCAAAAGGGCCAGCCGATCCTGAGCATGACCTGCTCGCTGCAGGTGCCCGAAGGCGGCCTCGCGCATCAGGATGCAATGCCCGACGTGCCGATGCCCGAGGATCTGGCGTCCGACCGTGACTTGCGCCTCGCCATGATCGACAAGATCCCCGAGCGGTTCCGCGCCAATTTCATGCGGCCACGGATGGTCGATATCCGCCCGGTCAGCCCCCGCAGCTGGTTCAACCCGGTCAAGCAGGAGCCCAAGCAAAACAGCTGGTTCCGCGTCGTCGCGCCGGTCGATGATGATCCGGCGCTGCACCGCGCGATCCTGGCCTATGCGAGCGACATGTCGCTGCTAGGCACCGCGACGCTGGCGCACGGCGTCAACTGGATGACGCACAAGCTGCAGACCGCCAGCCTTGACCACACGGTGTGGATTCACGAGCCGTTCCGCGCCGACGAATGGCTGCTTTACGCGTGCGACAGCCCCTGGGCGGGCCATGCGCGCGGGTTCAACCGGGGTCGCATCTATGCGCGCGACGGTAGGCTGGTGGCGAGCTGCGCCCAGGAAGGGCTGATCCGGCTCCGGGAGTAACGGCGATGACGTTGACGACCGACATTGCTGATTTCACTCGCCGCGATTTTACCTTTGCGGGCAAGACCAAGCCGGTGCTCTGCATCGGCGATGCCGGCCCGGCGGTGATCGTGATCCACGAAGTCTATGGCTTCACACCCTCGCTCGCGCGCTTCTGCCGCTGGATCGCCGAGGCCGGGATGCGCGCCTATGCGCCGATCCTGCTCGGCACCCCCGATGCGACCAACCGCGAGGCCATCACGCGAAGCCGGTTGCTCCATCTGTGCGTCAGCCGCGAATTCTCCCTGTTCGCCGCTAACAAATCCAGCCCGATCGTCGATTGGCTGAAGCCACTCGCCCGTCAGTTGCATCAGGAATGCGGGGGCAGCGGCGTCGGCGCGATCGGCATGTGCCTGACCGGCGGTTTCGCCCTGTCGATGGCGGTCGATCCAGCGGTGATCGCGCCGGTGCTGTCGCAGCCTGGCATGCCGGTGACCAAGCCGGCCGGCCTCGACATATCGAAAGCCGATCTCGCCTGCGTCAAGCAGCGGACGCTGGATGAAGGCCTTGAGATTCGCGCCTATCGCTTCGTAGGAGATACGCTGTCTCACCCGGAACGCTTCGAAACCCTCCGTACCGTATTCAGCAGCGCCGTGACCAACATCCAACTGCCGGATGATTGCGCCAACCCCAACAGCCCGCTGATGAAAGCCGGGAAGCCGCCCCATAGCGTCTTCACCGGCGATCTGATCGATGCGCCACACGAGCCGACACGACAAAACGCCGACGAGGTGATCGCGTTCTTCCGATCGAAGCTGATCCCGGCCTAAACCGCCGTCTTGCCATATTCCTGTTTGGTGACCGGGTGGCTCGAGGAGAGCCCGCCATCGACCGCGATTGCCTGGCCGTTGACATAGCTCGCATCGTCCGAGGCGAGGAAAGCGACGACATTGGCCAATTCTTCGGGCTGGGCGCCACGGCGCAACGGGTTGAGACGACCGACCCGGTCCATTTTACCAGCGTCGCGGGCGTAATCGAAGGTCGGCTTGGTCATGCCGGTTTCGGTGAGCCCGGGGCAAACGGCGTTGACGCGGACGTTCGAGCCCGACAGCTGCTGGGCCGAGACCATCGCGAGATTGATGACGCCTGCCTTCGACGCGGAATAGGCCGGTGAGCCCGCCCCCGAACGGATCCCCGCAACGCTGGCAGTCAGCACGATCGCCCCGCCGCCCCGCTCGGCAATTTTGGGGGCAGCATGCTTGATCGCGAGATAAGGCCCGATCAGGTTGACGCGCAGCACCTCCGTAATCAGCGCGACATCGGTATCGAAAATGTTCGCCATCCCGCCTGAAATGCCGGCATTGGCGAACATGATGTCGAGTCCGCCGAAATGCTCAACGGCGAGCGCGACCGTCTGGATCACGTCCTCCTCTAGTCCCGCGTCCATCATCACGCCGATCGCAGTGCCGCCGGCGTCGGTGATCATCTTCGCGGTTTCATGCGCGCCGCTGGTCTTGTCGGCGACGATCACCTTGCCGCCCTCGCTGGCGAACAAGATCGATGCCGCACGGCCGATGCCCGAGCCTGCGCCGGTGACGATGATCGATTTGTCGGTGAAACGTGGCATTAGATTCCCCTTCGGAACGAACCGGGTGTGTGTGACGGGTGGTGTTAGATCGTCACCCCGCCATCGATCACGATCGTTTGCCCGGTCATAAACGCGCTGGCCTGGCTGGCGAGAAAGACGACGGCGCCGGCAATCTCCTCCGGCTCACCGATCCGGCGCAAAGGGGTCGTCGCGTTGCGGGCCTTTACCGCTGCTTCGTTTTCCCAGAGCGCGCGGGCGAAATCGGTGCGGATCAGGCCGGGCGCGATGCAGTTTACCCGCACATTGAACGGCCCATATTCGTGCGCCAGATTGCGCGCGAGCTGCATGTCGGCGGCCTTGGAGATCGCATAGGCGCCGATGATCGGCGTGCCGCGAATGCCGCCGATCGACGAAATGATGATGATGCTCCCTGCTTTGCGATCGCGCATTTCGGGGGCGACCATGCTGATCAGCCAATGGTTGGAGACGATATTGTTGTCGAGGATCTTGCGGAACTGATCATCGGCAATCCCCTCCTGCGGGCCATAATAGGGGTTCGACGCGGCATTGCAGACGAGGATGTCGACCTTGCCGAACGCGGCGCGGGTTTCGTCGACGAGATGCTGGAGCCCCGCCTTGTCGGAGATGTTCGCAGCGATCGCAATCGCGGTCCCCTCCCCGAACTTGCCATTGATCTCGGCGGCAACTTCATCGCAGGCATCCTGCTTGCGGCTGGAGATAACGACCTTGGCGCCGTGCTCAGCGAGTTCCCATGCGCTGGCCTTGCCAATCCCGCGCGACGAGCCGGTGATAATGGCGACATGGCCGGTTAGGTCGAATTGGCTCATTTCAATTCCCTCTCCCCGCTAGTGCTCCTGCGAAGGCAGGAGCCCAGGGTTACTAAGCACATCGCTCGTGGCTCCGGGTTCCTGCCTGCGCAGGAACACTGGATCTCAAGCCCCCGCCATCTGCGCGAAACCCCAGGCGGCATCCGCCAGCCGGTACACCCCCGCCGCGGATTTTTCCGCTTGCGCGCTGGAGGCCGTTCCCTCGACGATGCGCTTCTTGATGCCCTGGACGATGCCCGTCAGCCGGAACAGATTATAGGCGAAATACCAGTTGAGATCGGGCACGCCGTCGCGGCCGGTGGCGGCGCAATAGCGCGCGACCATGTCCTCGATCGTCGGGATGCCGGTTTCAGGACCGGTGTGGCCCATCACGCCGGACCTACCCTCAGGCGCTGTCACCCAGCTCATCAGGAAATAGCTGAAATCGGCGAGCGGATCGCCCAGCGTCGACAATTCCCAATCGAGCAGCGCGATGACGCGCGGCTCCGTCTTGTGGAAGATCATGTTGTCGATGCGGAAATCGCCGTGCACCACCGATGTGCGCGTCTGTTCGGGCACCGTGCGGGCGAGATAGTCGATCAGCTTTTCGACCGATTCCATATGCTCGGTCTCGGACGCGCGATATTGCTTGGTCCAGCGCGCGACCTGGCGCTCGAAATAATTGCCGGGGCGGCCATAATCGCCCAGCCCCGCCGCCTCGTGATCGGTATTGTGGAGCGCGGCGAGCGCATCGCACATCGCGTTATAGACGCCGGTCCGCTCATCAGGCGCATAGTCCGGCAGCGTCCCGTCCCACAAATTGCGGCCATCGGCGAAGCCCATGACGTAGAAGTCGGTGCCAAGCACATCGGGGTCGGTACAAAGCCCATAAGGCCGCGCAACCGGGAAACCGGTCGGATACAGCCCGGCGATCACGCGGTACTCGCGGTCAACCGCATGCGCCGAGGGCAGCAAATTGCCGAACGGTTTGCGCCGCAACACATACTCGCCTGATGGCGCGCTGATCTTGAAGGTCGGGTTGGACTGTCCGCCTGCGAACTTGGCATAGGTCAGCGGCGGCGCGAACCCCTCGACATGGGCGACCATCCAAGCGGTCAACTTCGCCTCGTCGAACCGGTCCTTTTCAGGCACCTCGATCGTCTGGGGGGCGGCATCGGCGATCGTCATCAGGCGAACTCGATGACCGAACGGACGGTATCGCCGGTACGCAGCTTCGCCAGCGCATCGTTGACCCCTTCCAGCGTAATCCGTTCAGCGACCATCGTGTCGAGATCGAGCTTGCCGTCGAGATAGAGCTGCACAAGGCGCGGCATGTCGATCGGGAAACGGGTGGAGCCGAGCAGCGAGCCTTGCAGCTTCTTGCCCGTCAGGAAGCTCGGGCCGGGGATGCTGACCATATTGCCCGGGGCAATCATGCCGAGGATCGTCGCGGTGCCGCCGCGCTTGAGCAGCGCCCAGGCGAGTTCGGCGGTATTCGGGCGCCCGACCGCCTCGATCGCGTAATCAACCCCGCCGCCCGTTAGCCCGGCGATCTTCTTGGCGAGATCAGGCTCGTTCGAATCGAAGCCGTGCGTGGCCCCCAGCCGCTCGGCGAGCGCGCGCTTGTCCGCCACCGGATCGATCGCGATGATCATCCCGGCACCGGCGATTTTGGCGGCATTGATCGCGGCCAGGCCAATGCCACCGCAGCCGATGACGGCGACCGTCTCTCCGCTGCGCAAGCGGCTGTCGTTGAAGATCGACCCCGCGCCGGTGATGACGGCGCAGCCAAGGAGTGCCGCGCGATCCAGCGGCATCTCCTTGCTGATCGCGACACAGGCATTTTCATGCACCAGCATCATTTCGGCATAGGCCGACAGGTTAAGGAACGGCGCGAGCGGGGTGCCGTCCTTCAGGCTGATCCGCGGTTCCGCCCCCTTGGCGCGCTTGGTCGACGGATCGACGCACAGCGACGGGCGGCCGGTGACGCACATCTCGCAACTGCCGCAAAAGACGGTGAAAAAGGTGATGACATGATCGCCGACCTTCAGCCGCGCGACATCACTGCCGACCGCCTCGACGATCCCTGCCGCCTCATGCCCCGGCACCGTCGGCATCGGGTGCGGGAAGCTGCCATCGACGAAGTGCAGGTCCGACCGGCACACCCCGCACGCGACGGTACGGATCAGCACCTCACGCGGGCCGGGGTTGTCGATGCGGATATCCTCGATCACGAGGTCCATCTTGGGTTCGTAAAGGACGGCTGCTTTCACGTACGATTTTCCCTCAGTCGCAAATTGCAATCAACGTCGGCCGACAACCAACCGCCACCCCGGACTTGTTCCGGGGCCCACCACGCCTCATGAGCCGAAGCGATGGTGGAGGAGTGGACCCCGGAACAAGGCTCTGCTGAGCTTGTCGAAGTATCCGGGGTGACGGTTGCGGTTTGAGAATACTCGCCTAGCGCCGCACCATTTCCTTCGCCGCGACCGCTTCTGGCAAGTCCGCGTACTTGCCGAACTCATTCCGCGCGATTGCCCGGTTGTGGACTTCATCCGGACCATCGGCAAAACGCAACGTCCGCATCGCCGCCCAGGCATGGGCCAGGTGGAAATCGTCGGACACGCCGCCACCGCCATGGGCCTGGATCGCATCGTCAAGGATCGACAGCGCCATGTTGGGCGCGGCGACCTTGATCATCGCGATTTCCTGCTGCGCGCTCTTGTTACCGGCCTTGTCCATCATGTCGGCAGCCTTCAGGCAGAGCAGCCGGGTCATCTCGATGTCGATCCGCGCCTTGGCGATCCGCTGTTCCCAGATCGAGTGATCGGCGATCCGCTTGCCGAACGCGACGCGGGTCAGCAGCCGCTTGGCCATCGCCTCGATCGCGACTTCTGCCACGCCAATCGTGCGCATGCAGTGATGGATACGGCCCGGCCCGAGCCGGCCTTGCGCGATTTCGAAGCCGCGCCCCTCGCCGAGCAGCACGTTTTCGACCGGCACGCGGACGTCCTTCAGCTCAACTTCGCCGTGGCCGTGTGGCGCGTGATCATAGCCATAGACGCTCAGCATCCGCTTGATGGTGACACCCGGCGCATCCATCGGCACCAGGATCTGGCTCTGCTGGCTGTGGCGTGATCCTTCAGGGTTTGTCTTGCCCATCACGATCGCGATCTTGCAGCGCGGATCGCCAACGCCCGACGACCACCATTTGACGCCGTTGATGACATAATGATCGCCGTCGCGGACCATGCTGGTTTCGATGTTGGTCGCGTCCGACGACGCAACGGCAGGCTCGGTCATCAGGAACGCCGAGCGGATCTCGCCGTGCATCAGCGGCTTGAGCCACTGTTCCTTCTGCTCGCGCGTGCCATAACGGTGGAGCACTTCCATGTTGCCGGTATCGGGCGCGGAGCAGTTGAAGCACTCGCTGGCCCAGCCGATCTTGCCCATTTCCTCGGCGCAAAGCGCATATTCGAGGTTGGTAAGCTGGGTGCCTTCGAATTCGAAACTGTCATCGACATGCTGCTGCCCCGAATGCGGCGGCATGAAGAAATTCCACAGCCCGGCTTCCTTGGTCTTTACCTTCATCTCTTCGATGACGGGGATAACCTTCCACCGTTCGCCTTCATGCGATTGCTGCTCGTAGATGTGATCGCGCGGCCGGATTTGCTGATCGATAAAGCCCTTCACCCGGTCCCGGAAATAGGTCTCGCGCTCGCTCAGGGTGAAATCCATGCCACTCTCTCCAACTGCTTTGTAGATCGTGGCTTAGACCGTACCGCGTTTTCGGTAAAGCCGCTGTAGAGGGGCATTTTCAGCTTTTCTTGCTTCAAATGGGTTGGTTTCACCCTGTTGCAAAAAGGACTGTTTCTTCGAAAAGATGCTGTTAAGCTCGTGCGATGGAGGCTGGGGCAACAATTCAAGACAATGCCGACGGAAGCACCAAACGCTTTCGCGCCAAACGTGATGCGATCCTGGCTGCCGCCGCCCAGGCGATCAACGAACAAAGCGCCAAGGGCATGACCTTTGCCGATGTCGCCCAGCGCGTCGGCCTGAATACCACCAGCGTAACCTATTACTTCAAGCGCAAGGAAGATCTGGCCGCCGCGTGCTTCGAATACACGCTTGATCAGCTTCAGGCGATGCTGGCGGATGCGATGGAATTGCCGACGCCGCAGCAGCGCGTGGCGCGGTATCTGGCCCTTAACATGGATCGGCTGGCGCGGATTCAGCGCGGGGAAGCGACGTCGTTTGCCGTGCTTTCCGATTTGCGCGCGATGGAGGAGCCGGTGCGTGGCCGGCTGATGGCGGGGTGGCGCGATGTGTTTCGCCGCACGCGCGCGCTATGGGGCCCGGGCGAGACGCGGGCGCATACCGATCTGTTCGGCGCGCGGGCGCATGTGCTGCTCGAAAACACGTTCTGGCTGCCGGTGTGGCTGGTTCGGTACGATCCCGATCAGTTTTCCCGCGTTGAACAGCGGCTGATGGCGGTGTTTGCCAACGGGATCGCACCCGATACGGCACGCTGGACCCCATCCCGCATCGATCTGGATCATGATGAGGGTGAAAGCGGTCGCGAGGCGTTTCTGCTCGCCGCCACCCGGCTGATCAACGAACTCGGCTATCGCGGTGCATCGGTGCAGAAAATCGCATCACAACTAAATGTGACCAAAGGCAGCTTTTACCACCATCTCGATGCCAAGGACGATCTGGTCATCGCCTGTTACCGAAGGAGCCTGGACACGATCACCAATGCACAGCGGCTGTCGGAAGAGGTGCCCGGCAGTTACTGGCAGCAATTGTCGAGCACGATCGCGACCTTGCTTGAAATCCAGTTTTCCGAACGCGGGCCATTGATGCGTACCACGGCGTTGTCCGGCCTGCCGCGCTCAGTGCGCAGCGCGATGGTTGCGCGATCAAACCGGATCGCGCGGCGCTACGCCGGGATGATGAACGACGGGATTGCCGAAGGTTCAATCCGTGCCATCGACCCCCTTATCGCCGCCCAAGCGCTGATGGCGTTGCAGAATGCGGCATTCGACATGCGCAAATGGGCCAGCACGATGCCGCGCGACCGCGCGATTGCCTATTATGCGTCGACGCTGATGTTTGGTCTGTTCGACGATCGGGTGCTGGCGATTTAGTTTACGTCACCGCGATCCTGCATTGATTTCGTCTCAGTTCGCAGCAACAGCATACCCTATGAGCAGGTTGCTGGAAAGCGCACGAACCATCATCGCGCATATCGCGGAGCATCTTCAGGCCGATGCCAGCGTGCAGCTGTGGAACGGCGAAGTGCTGCCGCTTGGCCCCAATGCCCGCGACGATATCCGCATCGTCATCGCCTCGCCCGGAGTGATCGGATCGTTGATCCGCAGCCCCAAGCTGATGACTCTAGTGGAAATCTATATCGCTGGCGGGATCGACATCACCGGCGGCAGTCCGCTTGAGGCGTTACAACGCTGGGATCACCTCCGCGCGGTGCGGCTGGCCCGGTCGGTCGACCGTGGGTTGATTCTGAAGGCGGCCTGGCCGTTTGCCTTTTCGTTCGAGTCGACGGGCGAAGAGCTGAGCTTTGGTCAGCGGGTCGGCGCGCTGTTCGGTCGCGGGCGGGATGATACCGCAATGATCCAGTTTCATTATGACGTGTCGAACGCCTTCTATTCGCTGTTTCTCGATCCCGAGATGCAGTATTCGAGCGCCGTCTTCGCCTCGCCCGAAACCAGCCTCGCCGATGCGCAGATGGCCAAGATGGACCTGATCTGTCGCAAGCTGATGCTGAACGATCAGGATCACATGCTCGATCTCGGCTGTGGCTGGGGTGGGCTGGCGTGCCATGCCGCCGAGCATTTCGGCGCCCGGGTGCACGGCGTGACGCTATCGCAGGCCCAACATGACCGTGCAGTCGCGCGCGCCGCCGAACGCGGCCTGAGCGACCGCGTGACGATCGAGCTGCGCGACTACCGGACGATCGAAACGCCGGGCGCCTATACCAAGATCGCCCAGGTCGGCATGTTCGAGCATGTCGGCATCGACAATTACGACACGCATTACCGCCAGATGCACCGGTTGCTGGTGCCGCATGGCCTGTATTTCCATCAGGCGACAACCCGGCGCGCCACGCTGGACATCACCAAATTCCGCAAGCGCACTGCCTATATGAAGGTCATCAACCGCTATATCTTCCCCGGTGGCGAACTCGATTATATCGGCATGACGACGACTGATCTCGAGCGGCACGGCTTCGAGGTGCGCGACGTCGAGAGCATGCGCGAGCATTATTACCTGTCGCTCAAGGCATGGAGCGAAAATCTCTACGCCAATCGCGAAGCAGCAATTGCCGAGGCGGGGCTGACCCGGACCCGGCTGTGGCTGCTCTATTTCGCGCTGTCGTGCACCGGCTTCTACCGCGGCGTGCTGTGCGACTTCCAGACACTGGCGCAAAAGCGGCAGGCGGGACTTTCGGGCCTGCCGTTCGATCGCCGGACGATCTGACGGACTGATTCGGTCGAACAGGTTAAGATGCGCTTCTGGTGCTCGAAGCCCTCGCCTGCGCACGCGCGCGAGCGTGACAAAGGCGGTCAGGCGGGCTAGAACCGTCACACAAACGAAACACCATCCGAAAGCGCCATAAATTGACCGACGAGACACTGCTCGCCGACCCATCAGACGTCACCCCGATCAGCATCGTCGACGAGATGCGGTCGAGCTATCTCGATTATGCGATGAGCGTCATCGTCGCGCGCGCGCTGCCCGATGTGCGTGACGGGTTGAAGCCCGTTCACCGCCGCATCCTCTATGCCAGCCAGGAGGGCGGCTTCGTCCCCGGCAAACCTTATCGCAAATGCGCCAAGATCGTCGGCGACGTGATGGGTAACTATCACCCGCACGGCGATAGCTCGATCTACATGGCGCTCGCCCGGCTTGCGCAGGATTGGGCGATGCGGGTGATGCTGATGGATGGCCAGGGCAATTTCGGGTCGATGGACCCCGATATGCCCGCGTCGATGCGCTATACCGAAGCGCGACTGACCAAGGCGGCGATGATGCTGCTGAGCGATATCGACAAGGACACTGTCGATTTCGCGCCCAACTATGACGGCTCGCGCGAAGAGCCAACGGTCCTCCCCGCGCGCTTCCCCAACATCCTCGTCAATGGCGCGGGCGGCATCGCCGTCGGCATGGCGACCAACATCCCGCCGCATAATCTCGGCGAAGTCGTCGATGCGTGCCTCGCGATGATCGACCGTGCAGTCGATGGCGGCGATCCGTTGACGATCGAAGAGCTGATGGAGATCGTCCCCGGCCCCGATTTCCCGACCGGCGCGATCATCCTTGGCCGCACCGGCTGCCGCAATGCCTATGCCGAGGGTCGCGGATCGATCATCGTGCGCTCGCGCTATAAGATCGAGGAAGGGCGCGGCGACAAGCGCTCGATCGTCCTCACCGAAATCCCTTACCAGACCGGCAAGAACGGCCTGGTCGAGAAGATCGCCGAGGCCGCCAAGGAAAAGCGCGTCGAGGGCATCAGCGACATTCGCGACGAATCGAATCGCGAAGGCGTCCGCATCGTCATCGATCTGAAGCGTGATGCGACCCCCGAAGTGGTGCTCAACCAGCTGTGGCGCCACACGCCCGCGCAATCGAGCTTCCCCGCCAACATGCTCGCAATCCGCGGCGGCCGGCCCGAGACGCTGAACCTGCGCGACATCATCGAGGCGTTCGTCAAATTCCGCGAGGAAGTGATCACCCGCCGCTCGAAATATGAGCTGCTCAAGGCCCGCGAGCGCGCGCACATCTTGCTCGGGCTGGTGATCGCGGTCACCAATATGGACGAGGTCGTGCGGATCATCCGTGGTTCGGCGAACCCCGCCATCGCGCGTGCATCATTGGCCGCGCGTGAGTGGCCGGTGGCGGAGATTTTGCCCTATATCCGGCTGGTCGAGGCGGTCGAGGCCGAGGTGGAGGGCGATACCTACAAGCTTTCCGACCTGCAGGTCCGCGCCATTCTGGAGCTGCGGCTCCACCGGCTCACCGCGCTTGGTCGGGACGAGATTGGCGACGAACTGAACACGCTCGCGGAATCGATCACCGAGCTGCTCGCGATCCTGGGCGACCGGGTGAAGCTCTATGCCGTGATGCGCGACGAGCTGGTCGAGGTGCGCCAGATGTTCGCGACGCCGCGCAAGACCGAAATCGCCGCCGCCGCCGACGGGATCGACGACGAAGACCTGATCGAGCGCGAGGAGATGGTCGTCACCGTCACCATGCAGGGTTATATCAAGCGCACCACGCTCGATACCTTCCGCGCGCAGAAGCGCGGCGGCAAGGGCCGCGCAGGCATGGCGACCAAGGACGAGGACATCGTCACCGAGCTGTTCGTGACGAGCACGCACACGCCCGTCCTGTTCTTCTCCACCCATGGCAAAGTCTACCGCATGAAAGTGTGGAAGCTGCCCGAGGGCGGCCCCGCCACGCGCGGACGGCCGATGATCAATCTGCTCCCGCTGGCGGACGGCGAGAAGATCTCCACCGTGCTGCCGCTGCCCGAGGATGAGGCGGAATGGGGCAAGCTCCACGTCATGTTCGCGACTGCCAAGGGCAATGTCCGCCGCAACTCGATGGACGCGTTCACCAATGTGCCGTCGAACGGCAAGATTGCGATGAAGTTCGAGGGCGAGGATGAGGATGACCGGCTGATCGGCGTCGCACTGCTCGACGAAGCCGATGATGTGCTGCTCGCCACCCGCGCGGGCAAGGCGATCCGTTTCCCCGGCGATGATGTCCGCGAGTTCCAGAGCCGCAATTCCACCGGCGTGCGCGGCGTGCGGCTGGCCGAGGGCGATGAGGTTATGTCGCTGTCGATCCTCCACAAGGTCGGCGCATCGCCTGAGGAGCGCGAGGACTATCTGCGTTTCGCGCCGTGGAAGGGTGACAAAGACGGTCGGATCGCGATGACCCAGGCGCGGTACGAGGAGCTTGTCGAGCGCGAGCAGTTCATCCTCACGATCTGCGCGAACGGTTATGGCAAACTGTCCTCCGCTTACGAATATCGCCGTACCGGGCGCGGTGGGCAGGGCATCACCAATATCGACAATATCGCCCGCAACGGCCCGGTCGTCGCCAGCTTCCCGGCAGCGAAGGGCGATCAGTTGATGCTCGTGACTGACCAGGCCAAACTGATCCGTATGCCGCTCGCGACCATGCGCGTGATCGGGCGCAACTCGGCGGGCGTGAAGCTGTTCGACGTTGGCAAGAATGAGCTGGTGGTGAGCGCGGCGAAGATTACCGACAGCGATGATGAGGAAGCCGAGATGAGCGATACCCCCGAGACGCCTGAAACGCCGGAGACCCCGGACACCCCGGAGACCCCGGACACCCCGAAAACGCCCGACACGCCCGACGCAGAATGAAGACGCCTGTTGCCTATAAGGTGCTGACTGCCGAGCAGATGGTGGTGCTGGAGCATGAGGGCAGCTTTGCCGGCGCGCCGATCGATCTGGCGGATGGCTATATCCATCTCTCTACGCACGCCCAGCTGACCGAAACGGTCGACAAGCATTTCGCCGGGCAGACCGGGCTGTGGGTCGCCTCGGTCGATCTCGATGCGCTTAACGATGTCGTGAAATGGGAGCCATCGCGCGGCGGGCAACTGTTCCCGCACATCTATGCGCCGCTGCCGCTGTCGGCGGTACTGGCCTATGGCGAGTTGACGCGCGACGATACCGGCGCGGTCCAGCTGCCAGTCGCGGGCTGAGGCGATTGTGGCGCGCATGATCCGCTTCGGGTTTGTCCTGGCGACCAGCCTGGCACTATCGATCGCGAGCAATGGTGCGTCGGCCCGCAAGCCTCGCGCCGCCGCCACACTTACCCGTGTGCAGCTGACGACCAGCATCGGCCCCATCGTCATCGCACTCGAAACGAAGCGCGCGCCAGCAACCGCCGCCAATTTCCTCGCCTATGTCGACGACAAGCGCTTCGACGGCACGCTGTTCTACCGCGCCGCCCGCGCCAAATATGATCCGCGCCAGGGCTTCATCCAGGGCGGAATCAAGACCGATGCCCGCCGCATCCTGCCCCCCTTCCCCCTCGAAACCACCGACCAGACCGGTGTGCGCCACCTGAGTGGCACGATATCAATGGCGCGGCGCGAGGACCCGAAATCGGCGGGCGGCAATTACTTCATCTGCGTTGGGCCTGCCCCCGCAATGGATGCGCGGCCAGGGCATAAGGGCTATGCGGCATTCGGACATGTCGTGCAGGGCATGGACATTGTGCGCAAAATCCTTGCCCAGCCGACGGCGGGGGGCAGTGACGGGATGCGCGGGCAGATGTTGGTGCGGCCCATCCGCATCATCTCGGCAAGGCGGCTCGATGGCGCGCCAAAGCCAACCGGCCAGGTAAAGCCCTGGCTGCTGGCGGTGCCGCGTTAGCGCTTTCGCAGCCATCGTCCATCGCCCATATTCCCAAAGGCTCTCAAAGCCATCATAGCATTATGCAGGTTACGGCGCCCCAGCGACCGAATCGACTAAGCCCTATGCCGACGAGCTGCTGAATCATGGATATCGACCACATTCTTCGCACCGAAATCGAGGAAGCCATCGCCCGCAAGCGTGCGGCAGGCGAACCACTCGACGCCGATGGTCTTGCCGTGGAGATTACCGAACGCTGGGAAGAGCCGAAGGGCCGTGGCTCTGGCAACTGGCTGTATCAGACGCGCGATGCGCTGCGCAAAGCGATCCAGAACGTGATCGACGAGCAGGGCTAGGTTTTACTTTGCCCGGCGCCGCGCCAGCGCCGCTGCCACACCCCAGGCGATCATCGCCTGCCCGCCGAAATACAGCGGCCATACCAGCAGATCGGGGATGATCGACCCCGTCAGTGGCCCCAGTCGCGCGAAGATCAGTAAGTCGCTAACCGCAAACAGCAGTGCGCCGAACGATACCCAATTCCTCGGGAAACTACTCAGCCACGCCATCGCTGCCATTGCACCAAGGCCGGTGGCATAGAGCGCGATGCCCGGCGCGGCGGCGCGATCGGCGGGGAAAACGAACGCCAGCAATGGAATGATCAACAGCCGCCCGACGGCGATCGGCGCGTCGGCCTGCCAGCGCAGCGGCCGCAGGTTGCGCGCATACAGAGCGATCGCCACCAGATGCCCGGCAAGAAACGCTATCGCTCCCGTGGTGAGCCCCGCCACTTCGAGCAGCACATCGCCCGCCGCCCCCAGCGCCATGATCGCGGCGAGCAACCACCCTTCGAGCGAACGCGCCTGCCGTGCCGCCCAAAGCGCCAGCAGTGCAACACCCGCGCCTTTCCACACGACGAGCAGAGGGCCATCGGCGAGCAGCCAGTCAGCGGGCAAATAACTCGCCCCGGCAATCAATGCTGCGCCCAATAGCCATTTGTCTTTCATTGCCGCCCCTTCACCAACTACGACATTGTACCCGAGCGAAGGCGAGTGTGGGGGCGAATTGTCCCCCGGACAATCCTTGGGCATGTGGGACATTCCCAACCCCACACTTCCAGACTGGGTCCCCGCCTTCGCGGGAACACATGCTTTGAAATGCGCCTTTCCTACAAGGCGCAAGCCGATGTAAGAACAAGCCATGAACATCGCACTCATCCCCGGAATAAACACCTCTGCACGCGCCATTTTTCCTGAATTTTGCCCCGCAACCAAAAGCGATGGAGACCCGCAACTTCCGCAACTTCACCTTCCAACGATCCGCAACTTTGCCATGATCGCCCATGCCCGCTATCGCCCCATTCCATGATTCATGACATCCATATCATCGGCGGCGGCCTCGCCGGGTCCGAAGCCGCCTGGCAGCTCGCCGAGGCCGGTTTTCGCGTGAAACTATCGGAAATGCGCGGATCGGGGGAAATGACCCCAGCGCACCAGACCGTGGGCCTTGCCGAGCTCGTCTGTTCGAACAGTTTCCGCTCGGATGATGCCGAGGCGAATGCGGTTGGGCTGCTCCACGCCGAAATGCGGGACCTGGGGTCGCTGATCCTGCGCGAGGGCGATAAGCACCGCGTTCCGGCCGGATCAGCGCTGGCGGTGGACCGCGATGATTTTTCGGCTGGCGTAACGGCGGCACTCTCCGCGCATCCCAATGTCACCATCGTCCGCGAACGCATCGATGTGCTGCCTGCCGAGGGGCTGGCGATTGTCGCGACCGGCCCCCTCACCGCGCCCGGCCTTGCCGACAGCATCGGCGCTGCGACCGGCAAGGATGCGCTCGCCTTTTTCGATGCGCTCGCGCCGATCGTCCACCGCGACAGCATCGATATGTCGCTCGCCTGGATGCAATCGCGCTGGGATAAGGGCGAAACGGCCGATTACATCAACTGCGCGATGAACAAGGATCAGTATCTGGCCTTTCATCACGGCCTGATCGACGGTGAGAAAACCGAGTTCAAGGAATGGGAGGATGTGCCCTATTTCGAGGGGTGTATGCCGATCGAGGTGATGGCCGCGCGCGGGGTGGATACACTCCGCTACGGCCCGATGAAGCCGGTCGGGCTCGATGATCCGCGCACGGGGCGCTGGCCATATGCGGTGGTGCAGTTGCGGCAGGACAATGCCAGCGGCACGCTGTGGAACATCGTGGGGTTCCAGACCAAGCTGAAACATGCCGAGCAGGTACGGCTTTTCCGCACGATTCCGGGGCTGGAAAATGCCGAGTTCGCGCGGCTGGGGGGCTTGCATCGCAACACTTTCATCCGGTCGCCCGAGTTGCTCGATCCCACATTGCGGCTGAAATCGCGTCCCAACATCCGTTTCGCGGGGCAGATCACCGGGTGCGAAGGCTATATCGAAAGTGCGGCGATCGGACTGATCGCGGGGCGTTTCGCCGCCGCCGAGCTTGCCGGGCGCGCGCTGACCCCGCCACCGGTCGAGACCGCACTTGGCGCGCTGCTCCACCACATCACCGGCGCGGCGGTGGCCGAGACCTATCAGCCGATGAACGTCAATTTCGGGCTGTTCCCGCCGATCGAGGGGCGCACCAAAAAGGCAGATCGCAAACGAATGTATACCGGCCGCGCGCGCACCGCGCTGGCAGCATGGATGGCGGCTTAAGGAGGCATCGATGAAGATCGCGATCTGCATTCCCCGTTACGGCGACACTAAGGGCGAATTCGCCATCAGCCTCGCCCGGATGGTGGCGCATAGCCTGATGGCCCCGCCCCCGGCGACAGGACCGCTCGAGATCGAGATTTTCTCCATCTCTTCCTCTGATCTGCCGCACAGCCGCACCGAGCTGCTCAAGCGGGCGATCATGTGGCAGGCGCGCTATCTGCTCTGGCTCGACAGCGATCATGTCTTCCCGCGCGATACGCTGTTGCGGCTGCTCCGGCACAAGCTGCCGGTCGTCGGCTGCAACCAGCCCCGGCGCAGCGAGCCAACCGGGCCCGTCGCGGTTCGGCTGAACGACAAGGGGGAGATGGAGCATGTGTGGACTACCGCCGCGCTGGCGCAGGCAGGCACGGTGGAGGAAGTCTATCATGTCGGGCTCGCGCTGTGCCTGATCGACATGAACGTGCTTCACCAGGTCAAGGCGCATGTCGAAAAGGGCGTCGGCTGGGCGCAATGGGCACCGTTCGATCGCAAGCTGCTGCCCGGCACGACGGCGCGGATGGGTGAGGACGTCTCATTCTTTCGCGAACTGACCGATGCCGGGGTAAAGGTCTATATCGATCACGGCCTGTCCTGGGCGGTCGGCCATATCCACGAACGCGTCATCACCAATGCCGATGCTGAAGCGCAAAAGGACGCCTGGCTGGCTGAGCAGGGCGGCGCCTAGCCCTCATCCTCGCTCGGGGGGGAAGGTGCAGGGCAAGCGCATTTCGGGGTGACCCTGGCGCGGCGTTTTGGGGCGGTCGTTGCGAATTCGGTCGGGTTCATCGCGCCATTTTTGTCAGCATCGGCGGTAGCAAAGCGCGCCGTCGTCTTGGCCGCCCATTCGTCGAAAGAGAGCTGCCCGTCGCCATTGGTATCCAGCCGGGCATAGGCTTTTCGCCGCGAGGCAAGATATTCCGCACGCGTGATCGCGCCGTCCTTGTCCTTGTCATACCGGCCAAAGCGCTTTTGTTCGCGGGTTTTGGCGGATGCTTCAGGCACGCTATCGGGCAATTCCGCGTCCTGCCCAGCCATCGCAGCAAGCGGTGCATTGGGCAGTCCACTGCGCTGCGCCGCCCCCGAGGTCGCAAAGGTATAACCAACAATGATCAGCAACACTGCACCGACGCCTGCTGCCAGATACCGCCACATCGTCGTGCTCCCCGTTGTTCGAGGTTCTTGATACCGTGTTGAAAGCACAGGCGAAAGCCTATCGACCCGTCAGCGCATGCGCCAACATCCGCGCCAGTCGCAACGGCGATCCCTGTTGCGATAGCGGGGTTTGCGTACGGGCAGCATCACGCCGGGCCAGGCAGGCGAGCATCCCCAACGGCCGGGCTTGCCGGTGCCAGGGCCGGGCCAGAGCAGTGTCAAGCGGCGACCGCGCCAACAGCAGCGCACGCGCCGCCAGCACAGGATCGCCGCAGTGACGCGCCAGATCGACGAGCGCCCATCCCTGCCCGGCCGCCACCAGCGCATCGGTCGGGCTGCCGAACACCCGCCCCGCCGCCCGGAACAGCCCACCGCCGCGTGCTTCGGCATAGGCTGCAATGGCATTGTCCCCCAACGGATCCGGATCGAGCAACGCCTCCCACCCGTCGATCATCGCCGCGAGCTCGGCCCCGGTAATACCCCTTGGCAGTATTTCTGCAGCCAGTGCCTGAAGCAATGGCTGGGCCGGTGGCGGTGCCTGATCGAGCCTGCAGAGCGCCTCATACCACCAGGTCAACCGAAGTTGCGACACCATCGGATCGCGCCCGCCGCGCAAGATGCCGCCTAACGTCTCGTCAAGCGCCCATAACGCAGCCAGCCCCGCCCGGGCTGTGCGCGGGGCATAGCTCAGCGCCAGCGCGCGTTCGGGATCAGCGACGTCAAGTATCGGTGCAGCAAAGATAGTTTCCGCCATTTTCACTCCCTCGCTTGAGGGGTGGTTAGCGCTTCGGGGGCCATCGCTAGCACCAGTCATGCAGTATCAGGGGGCAGTGCGCCATCATGTCGACCACAGGCCAGTCGCGGCAGCGCAACATTTGGCCATTTGGCGGGAGATCCGCCGGGCAAGGTCCGATCCGCGGGTTTCTCGGTCGGCTCGCGCGCGATGTGCGCGGCAATACCGTGGCGATTGCCGCTGCTGCGCTCGTCCCCTTGGCGGGCATGGTTGGCGGGGGGATCGACATGAGTCGGCTCTACATCACCAAGACGCGCCTGCAACATGCCTGTGACGCCGGCGCGCTGGCCGGGCGCAAGGCAATGGGTGGCGGCATCTGGGCACAGAATGATTTTGCTCCACGCAACGCCGCCAATGCCCTGTTCGATGCCAATTTTCAGAACGGCGACTATGGCGCCACCAGTCTTTCGCGCACCTTTACCGAGTCCAACGGCAAGGTAACCGGCACGGTATCGGCCACCGTCCCCATGACACTGACCCGGGTGATCGGGCGAACCACCGAAACGCTGACCGTGTTGTGCGACGCGGCGATGAGCCTGCCCAATACCGATGTGATGTTCGTTCTCGACGTCACCGGATCGATGAACAGCAAAGCGGTTTCAACCGACACCGAAACCAAGATGGAGGCGCTGAAAGGCGCGGTGAAATGCTTCTATGAGTCGGTCGCGCAACGCAACACCAGTGAGACGTGCTCGATCGGCGCGCCAACCAGCGGGGTCACCGCCGTACAGGTCCGTTTCGGGTTCGTGCCCTATGCCACCAACGTCAATGTCGGGCGCTTGCTGCCGTCGACCTTCTTCGCCGACACTTGGAATTATCAGACGCGACGCGCCAACATGCGGCCGCCGGGTTCCTATGTCACTGGGCCTTATTGGGAGGTTTACGGCAGCAGCATTTCGCGAAATAATTGCTTGAGATTCATGAATAATACGAGCTTCAACGGGTTTACGCCGACACCCGTTACATCGGGCGGACCTTCGCCTGTCACCGAAGTTAGCATCGTCTTCAACAGCGATGGCGACGCGACGTCCGGGACCGATGACGGCGAATGGAGCTGGAATGGCGCACCCGACACTGGCGGCAACACCCGCAGCTGCCGCCGCTTACGCACGGATACGGCAACCACCTATGTCGATACGTTCCGCGACTGGACCTATGGCAGCCTGCCCGTGGACGTCAGCGGGCTGAAGAATGGCAGCGGCTGGAACCCCAGCTTCACTCGCCCGATCGGTGCCGACGGCACCAATGTGACACTCGACTGGGAAGGGTGCATTGAGGAACGCGCCACGGTGCGCGCCGCCAGCTACAGCCCGATCCCGGCCGGGGCGAAGGACCTTGATATCGATCTGGTGCCGAGTGCCGGGGATGCCAGCACGCTCTGGGCGCCGGCCGTCCCCGGCCTTATCTACACACGCAACGAAACATCAGGCGGTGGCAGCTGGAACCTGAACGAGATCACGACCACCGCTGACTATATCAATGGATCGCAATATTTCTGCCCGACCGAGGCCAAGAAACTGGCCGAGTGGAATGACGCCACGGCGTTCGAAACCTATGTCGACAGCCTGACGCCGGAGGGTAACACCTATCATGATATCGGGATGCTGTGGGGCGCGCGGCTGATGTCGCCCACCGGCATCTTCGCCAGCGAGAACGCGCTGACCCCCAGCGGCGGCGAAATCGAACGGCACCTGATCTTCATGACCGATGGCGAGGCATGCACCGGGGTCGGCAACTATAACGCTTATGGGGTCGGCTGGTTCGATCGCCGACAGACCGACGCCGCCAGCGCACCCACCGATGGATGCAACACCACGGGCACGCTCACCCAGCAGGTCAATGCGCGCCTCGCGGGGTTGTGCGCGGCGGTGAAGAACAAGAATATCACCTTGTGGGTGATCTGGTTTGGCGTATCGAACACCACGATCGAGAATGCATTGCGCGCCTGTGCGACCACTGGCCGCTTCTATTCGGCCCGAAATTCGGCGGATCTGGACACCACTTTTGGGTCGATCGCGTCCGAGATTTCGCAACTGCGGCTAACGCGATGACCGCGCCATTCGCTTTGCCCATGGGGAACGGCGGTTTAGGCAATATTAGCCATTGCCCGTCCATAGCTGCCCGCTGGACCAGTTGGTCAGTGGACAGGGCAAGAGCATGGCGGATCAATCATCAACGGCAATCGGGCAACCGATTGGCTTTTTGCGCCGGTTGGGGCGCGACGTTCGCGGCAACACGCTGGCGATCATGGCGGCCGCGTTGATCCCGCTCGCCGGCCTTGTCGGCGGCGGCATCGATATGAGCCGCATGTACATCACCAAAACACGGCTGCAGCACGCGTGCGACGCCGGGGCGCTGGCCGGCCGCAAGGCGATGGGCGGCGGCATCTGGTCACAGAACAATAACGCACCGCGCACGACTGCAGAGCGCTTTTTTGACGCCAACATCTCGTCAACTGCCTATGGATCGACTGAGCTCACCCGCACCTTTACCGAGTCCAACGGCAAGGTGACCGGCACCGTTTCGGCTACAGTGCCAATGACGCTGACCCGGGTCATCGGCAAGACCACAGAGACGCTGACTATCGTTTGCGATGCCGCCATGAGCCTGCCCAATACCGATATCATGTTCGTGCTCGACGTAACCGGATCGATGGGCAGCAAGGCAGTTTCCACCGACAGCAAGACGAAGATCCAGGCGCTGCGCGGAGCGGTGAAGTGCTTTTACGAATCCGTTGCCCAGCGAAACACATCCGAAACCTGCACGACAGGCGCGCCCACTGGCGGGGTTACGGCGGTGCAAGTCAGGTTTGGCTTCGTCCCCTATTCCGTCAACGTCAATGTCGGGAAACTATTGCCGACCGCCTATTTTGCGGACGATTGGACATACCAGTCCCGCGAGAAAATTTCCATTCCAGGGACGGCCGCTGGCTGGACGCAGGTGGGCAACCCAAGCACGTCGACGTCCAACGTTACTTTCAACAACACACCGAGCGCGCAGTGCAACGATACGGCGCTGGCATCCAAGGGCTCGTCGTCCGATGCCATCAACGGCAACAGCCGGGTAAACACGACGATCGTCTACACACGCCGATCCTGGAGCAGCAAATCGGGCGGACAGTGCAAGACGCGCAAAACGACGACCACAACGAACTACACCGGCACTAATGGGACGCCGCCGTCAAACACCTGGCACTATGGCGAAATCACCCATGACGTGTCAGCGCTGAAAAACGGCACCAACTGGAACAACAGCTTCGTGCTGCCGATCGGGACAGGCTTTACCAACAAGACGATCACGTGGGACGGCTGCATCGAGGAACGCGAAACCGTTCGTGAGACGGACTATGATCCGATTCCCGCCGATGCCAATGATCTGAATATCGATCTGGTTCCCAATAGCGGCGATGAATCAACGCTGTGGGCGCCTCTGTTACCCGGACTTATCTACACCCGTCAGGACACTTCCGGCAACGGCAGCAATTGGAACCTTGCCGATATCACCACGACGACCGAATATGGGAACGGATCAGATTATTACTGCCCAGCAGAATCGCGTAAATTGGCAGAATGGAATGATCCGACCGCCTTCGAAAACTATGTGAACAGCTTAAGCCCGACCGGCAATACCTATCATGACATCGGCATGTTATGGGGTGCCCGCCTGATGTCGCCCACCGGGATTTTCGCGAGCGAAAACGCGCTGACCCCCAGCGGCGGCGAAATCGAACGCCATTTAATCTTCATGACTGACGGTGAAGCCTGCACGGGTGTTGGCAACTACACCGCCTATGGGGTGTCGTGGTTCGACCGCCGTCAGACGGATCCAAACACTGTTCCCACCGGTGGCTGTAACACTTCGGGCACGTTGACGCAGCAGGTGAACGCGCGGCTGGCCGGTTTGTGTTCAGCGGTGAAGAACAAGAACATTACCCTGTGGGTGATCTGGTTCGGCGCATCGAACACCACGATCGAAAACTCGTTGCGGGCGTGTGCCACGAGCGGCCGGTTTTACTCGGCGCGCAACCAAACCGATCTCGACAGCACCTTTGGCTCAATCGCGTCGGAAATCTCCCAGCTCAGGTTGACACGATGATCCTGGCAAAGCGCCTGCCCCGTTCCCTCCGGTGCGTTGCCCGCGATACGCGCGGAGCAACGGTCGTTGAATTCGGCTTTGTGGCGCCAATCCTCGTCCTGACGTTGCTCGGCGCCTTCGATGTCGCGCATACGTTGTACGTGCGATCGGTTTTGCAGGGCGTCGTGCAAAAAGTCGGCCGGGATTCGGCGCTGGAGGGCAATGACGAAGCATCGGCGCAGTCCGCGATCGACAACAAGGTCCGCGCGCAGGTCCGCGCTCTCGCCAACAACTCGACCATCACGATCACCCGGCGCTTCTACAAGACATTCTCGAAGGCCGCTGCCGCGCAGGCCGAAACCTGGACCGATACCAATGCCAATACCCGCTGCGATGCTGGCGAGCCCTACGAGGACGCCAATCTGAATGGCACCTGGGATGCCGATGGCGGCAATGCCGGGCAAGGCGGCGCCAAGGATGCCGTGATGTACACGGTCGACGTCAGTTACCGGCGGATGTTTCCGCTCTACAATTTGGTCAGCGTGCCCAGCACCACCACGGTAAAGGCATCAACAATCCTCAAGAACCAGCCCTATGACGAACAGGCGAGCTATGGCACGCCCGTGACAAGGAACTGCCCATGATCCGCATGGCGCCCCTGCCCCAGTTCCTTGCCCGCCTGCACCGCGACACAAGCGGGCTGGCGCTGCTCGAATTCGCTTTTGCCCTGCCCATCTTGCTGCTGATGAGCCTGACGGGGGCTGAGCTGACCAACTATATCACCACCAAGATGCGGATGAGCCAGATCGCGCTTCATCTGGCCGATAACGCAGCACGCATCGGCACCGGCAGTCAGCTTGCCGCCAAGACAATTACCGAAGCCGATATCAACGATCTGTTCACCGGCGCGAACTTGCAAGCGGGCGAGCTGAACCTGCAGGCCAATGGCCGGGTGATCGTGACCAGCTTGGAGCCGACCGCGAGCCCGAACACCGCCGGCACCTACAAGATTGGCTGGCGCCGCTGTTATGGCGCGAAGACCACCTATGCCCGCAAATATCCCGCCGGCACCGGCACCACGGGCCTTACCGGTCTCGGCCCCACCGGTCGCCAGGTGACCGCGCCCGACAATGGGGCGACGATGTTCATCGAAGTCTATTATGAATATCGCCCGATCGTGCGGACCAGCCTGGCCCCCGATACATCGATGACCGAAATCGCCTCCATGATCGTTCGCGACAGGCGCGACACCAGCCAGGTTTATGCGGTCACCGGAGTCACGGCGTCGACCTGCTGATCAGCCCCGGTTGCAGACCTTCTTCGCCGCAGCGACCACCCTTGCGACATCCACCAGCGCCAGCTTTTCGAGATTAGCCGCATAGGGCATCGGCACGTCCTCATTCGTGACGCGGAGCACCGGCGCATCGAGATCATCGAAGCCATCTTCCATGGCGATGGCGATGATTTCGCTCGCGATCGAGCAGGTTGGCCAACCTTCCTCGACCACGATCATGCGATTGGTCTTGGCCAGGCTGTTGAGCACCGCCTGCCGATCGAGCGGGCGGATCGTGCGCAGATCGATGACTTCGGCATCGATCCCCTCACCCGCCAGCTTTTCGGCCGCATCCAGCGCAAGGCCGACGCCGATCGAATAGCTGACGATCGTCAGGTCGTTGCCCGGGCGGACGATCCGGGCCTTGCCGATCGGCACGATATGGTCATCACCCGCCGGCACTTCGAACGAACGCCCATAAAGCAGCTCGTTTTCGAGGAAGACGACGGGGTCTTCACTGCGGATCGCCGCCTTTAACAGCCCCTTGGCATCGGCGGCGTCATAGGGCGCGATCACGATCAGGCCGGGGACGCTGGCATACCAGGGGGCGTAGTTTTGCGAATGCTGCGCGCCGACGCGGCTCGCCGCACCATTGGGGCCGCGAAATACGATCGGGCAGCGCATCTGACCGCCAGACATGTAATTGGTCTTGGCGGCAGAATTGATGATGTGATCAATCGCCTGCATCGCGAAGTTGAACGTCATGAACTCGACGATCGGGCGCAGACCCCCCATTGCCGCGCCTGATCCGATCCCGGCAAAACCATATTCGGTTATCGGGGTATCGATGACGCGCTTGTCGCCGAATTCGTCGAGCAGCCCCTGGGTGACCTTATAGGCGCCCTGATATTGCGCGACTTCCTCGCCCATCACGAACACACGCTCATCGGCGCGCATTTCCTCAGCCATCGCATCGCGCAGTGCCTCGCGCAGCGTGACCTTGACCATGTCGGTCCCGGCCGGAATGCCCGGATCGGCAATGACGGCGGTTTTGTCGCTAACGAGTTGCGCGGTGCCGGTATCCGCTTTTTTCGGCGCTGATGCTTCGGGTTCAGGGGCCTTCGCGACCGGCGCGGACGCCGGTGCGGGCGTCTCCTCGCCTTCCGCGTTCAGTGTGGCGATGACGGTGCCGACCTTAACATTGTCAGTCCCCTCGGGAACCATGATCTCACCGATCGTGCCCTCGTCGACCGCTTCGAATTCCATCGTCGCTTTGTCGGTTTCGATCTCCGCCATGATATCGCCCGATTTCACCACATCGCCCGCCTTGACGAGCCATTTGGCGAGCGTGCCTTCCTCCATCGTCGGCGACAGCGCCGGCATCTTTATCTCGATCGCCATCAGTAACGCTCCACCAGCACGTCGGTATAGAGTTCGGCCGGATCGGGCTCTGGCGCGGTTTCGGCGAAGTCGGCAGCTTCGTTCACCACCTTGCGGATGTCCTGTTCGATCACTTTCAGATCGGCTTCAGTAACGCCCAGCGCCTCAAGCTCCTTCTTGCAGTGATCGATCGGATCAGACTTTTCACGCACCGCCTGCACTTCGTCGCGCGAGCGATATTTGGCGGGATCGGACATCGAATGGCCGCGATAGCGATAGGTTTTCATCTCGAGGATGATCGGCCCCTTCCCCGCGCGCACCCACTCAAGCGCGGTTTCGGCAGCACCCCGGCACGCAAGCACGTCCATCCCGTCGACCTGAAGGCCCGGAATGCGGAAGCTTTCGCCGCGTCGGAACAGCTGGTCTTCCGATGAGGAGCGGTTGACGCTGGTGCCCATCGCATACTGGTTATTCTCGATCACATAGATGACCGGCAGCTTCCACAGCTCAGCCATGTTGAAGCTTTCGTAGACCTGGCCCTGGTTCGAGGCGCCATCGCCGAAATAGGCAAGACAGACGCCGCCGTCACCGCGATATTTGTGCGCAAAGCCAAGCCCGGTGCCGAGCGACACCTGCGCGCCGACAATGCCGTGCCCGCCATAAAATTTATGCTCGACGCTGAACATATGCATCGAACCGCCCTTACCCTTGGAAATGCCGGCCTGGCGCCCTGTGAGTTCAGCCATCACGTCCTTCGGCGGAATGCCGCACAGCAGCATATGACCGTGATCGCGATAGCCGGTGATGACGCTGTCATTCTTGGTCAGCGCCGATTGCAGTCCAACCGCGACCGCCTCCTGCCCGATATACAAATGGCAGAACCCGCCGATCAGCCCGAGACCATAAAGCTGCCCGGCCTTTTCCTCGAACCGGCGGATCAGCAGCATCTGCTTGTAAAATTCGAGCAGCTGATCCTTGTTCGCCGCAAACCGGGTCGGTTCGTCGGGGCGTTCGCGGTTTGGGACGGGCGGGTCACTCTTGTGGTTTGACGAAGCTTTGGGCGCGGGTGATTTTGCCACGGTCGGTCAGACCTCTTCTTCCTGGGGAGTGGAGGCTATAAGCGCAGTCACCCGGCGCGCGCAATCACCTGACGCTAGGGTTTTGCATCAATTGAGTGGAACAATCACTTCGTCGGGATGCGCCAGCTTCAACTGCTTGCGCACCAGTTCCTCAGCCATGTCGGGGTTAGCTCGCCGCGGATCGAGCAGGCCGACCCGGTTTTTCAGCACTGCCCGCTGTTTGTCGAGCGCGGCATATGTCGCCTCGCGCGCGGCGAGTTCACGCTTATAGTCGCCATAAGCGAGAATGCCGTTGGGCCCCACCACCGCATAACCGCCGAAAAAGGCCATGACAGTGAGTGCCAACGCGGGCGGACCAGCGCGTCGCAGGATGGTGCGGATCATGGATGAGCCTGACATAAGTCGATTCTGCCTTAGCCGCCGCGACGGATCAACCCCGTAGATTCAGCACTCAATTTTTTCGCAGGATGCTGCGCCCGGAATAACGGCCCATATCGCCCAGTTCCTCCTCAATCCGGATCAGCTGGTTGTACTTGGCAAGCCGGTCGCTCCGCGCGAGGCTGCCGGTTTTGATCTGCCCGCAATTGGTGGCGACCGCGAGATCGGCGATCGTCGCATCCTCGGTCTCGCCCGAACGGTGCGACATCACGGCGGTGTAGCCCGCCCGGTTCGCCATGGAGACAGCGGCGAGCGTCTCGGTCAGCGTGCCGATCTGATTAACCTTCACGAGCAGCGAATTCGCCAGCCCCTTATCGATTCCCATCGACAGGCGTTCCGGATTGGTGACGAAAAGGTCGTCACCAACCAGCTGCACCTTGTCGCCGATCAAGTCGGTGAGCGCCTTCCAGCCCTCGAAATCATCCTCGCTCATGCCATCCTCGATCGAGAAGATCGGGTAGCGCGCGGCGAGATCTGCAAGATAGGCGGCCATTTCGTGGGGGCTCAGTACCTTGCCCTCGCCGCTGATATGATAGGCACCGTTCTTGAAAAACTCGGTCGCCGCGCAATCGAGCGCGAGCATCACGTCATCTCCCGGCCTATACCCCGCCGCCTCGATCGACCCCATGATGAAGTCGAGCGCATCGGTGGTGCTGGCGATGTTGGGCGCAAAGCCACCCTCATCGCCCACCGCGGTTGCGAGACCCTTTTCGTGGAGACGCTTTTTCAGCGTGTGGAAAATTTCCGATCCGCAGCGCACCGCATCGAAGATCGAGTCCGCGCCCACCGGCACGATCATGAATTCCTGAAAATCGATCGGGTTATCGGCATGTTCGCCGCCATTGATGATGTTCATCATCGGCACGGGCAGCAGATGGGCCGAAACGCCGCCGACATAGCGGTACAGCGGCATCCCTCGCGCATCGGCCGCCGCCTTGGCGACCGCCAGGCTGACGCCCAGAATCGCGTTTGCGCCCAGCCGCGCCTTGTTCGGCGTGCCGTCCAGCTCGATCATGATCTGGTCGATCTCGCGCTGATCCTCGGCATCGACGCCGACCAGTTCTTCGGCGATGTCGGCATTCACCGCATCAACCGCCCCCTGAACGCCCTTGCCGAGCCACTGCCCCTTGTCGCCATCGCGCCGCTCGACCGCTTCGTAGGCGCCGGTCGACGCCCCCGATGGCACTGCAGCCCGGCCAAAGCTGCCGTCTTCCAGCATCACATCGACTTCGACCGTCGGGTTGCCGCGACTATCGACAATCTGGCGTGCGTGAATGTCGATGATTGCGGTCATGGAACGATACTCCTAATGCTAATGCTGCAGCGCGAATGGTCGGTGGCGCGGCTCTAACCGCTTCGCTTGGCTGGAGCAAATTGCCTAGCGAATGGCTTGGCGACCGTGGAACGCAAAGTGCTGACGACAGTTGTCGTTTTTGAAACGGGAAAGGGCAATTCATCATGGCCGATCACATCAAAGATACCAGTATGGACCCAGCGCCCAAACGCCCGGTGAAGCGAGCACCGTTGAAGGAGGGACCAGGCAGCGCTGGAGCGCCCGTATTGGCCGTTGAACCCGGTACCGATGACGCATCTTCGTCACATCGGGATGATGCAGACGTCGGACCAAATGCCACCCAGTCCATCAAGGACGGTGCCGCCAAACTTGCCCGTCAGGCGACCGACAAGGCACGCGACTATGTATCGGAAGGCAAAAATCGCGCGGGCGGCGCACTTGATGAGGTTTCGCGCCTGATGGGCGATGCTGCCGACACCGTCGATGAAAAAATTGGTGCCCAATATGGCCAATATGCCCGGACGGCTGCCGAAGGCATCGCTGGTTTTTCCGAAAGCCTGAAGGCCAAGGAAATCGAGGATCTCGTTGCCGATGCCACGGCGTTTGTCCGCAAAAGCCCGGCTGTGGCGATTGGCATTGCGGCAGCACTGGGCTTCGTCGTTGCACGGCTGGTGAAGGCAGGGCTTGATGCGGCAGATGGCGACACACCGCCCCGCGCCCCCGACGCCTGATTCAAGGCGACTGGGGGATGCCGACGATCAAGCCTGACGACGGCAGGCCGATACCAGATAACGAACCGGGCGGCGCACGTTCGTCGCCGGCCGTGGACGACATGACGTTGGGCAACATTGGTCACAGTGACTCGCCTGCCGATCGCGAGGACGACAGCTTTGTCGCGCTGTTCGGGCGACTGGTGGATGATGCCGAACGGTTCGTGCGCGCCGAGTTGCGGCTCTATCGGGCGAATTTGTTCAGTCGCCTGGCCGAAACGCGCACCGCGATTATCATGATCCTCACCAGCTTCCTGCTCGCCCAATCGGCGATCATTGCGCTGCTGGTTGGGCTTGTCGTCATCCTGCGGCCGTCGCTTGGGGCGATCGGTGCGACAGCGGCGGTGGTGGGTGGATCGATCACCGTCGCACTATTGCTGGCATGGCTGGCGATGAACAAGTTCAGGGCCGTTACCGACATCAAGGACAAAGCCCCGTGAGCAGCGATCACGAGGAGCGGAGCGCGGCAGAGATCGATGCGGCGCGCGCGCGGGCACGCCTGACTGAAACAATGGTTGACATTCAGGCGCGGCTTCACCCGCGCGCACTGATCCGCGATGCGATTGGCGAGCTGCGTGATACGGGTGTCGACATCGCCAATGGAGCGCTGGCCGCGGCCAAACGAAATCCGGGACCGTTGATCGGCATAGGGGCGACACTGGTCGCGATTTTTGCACGGGACTGGCTGATCGATGCCTTTGCCGCCGACAAACACGGTGCAACCGCCTCGCCAGCGCTGCGTTCAACGGGTAATGATGACGATGAAGGGGTGTCCGCGCCCCGGGAAGGGAAAACAGATGACTGACCATCCAACCCAGGGAACGACGCCAGGCTCCGGCCCGTCCACCAGCGCCAAGGGCGTTCTCGACAGCGCCACCCATGCGGCATCGAGTGCAATCGAAACCGTCGTCGACACCGCTCAGGCAGCGGCGCGACGCACTGCTGCGGGGATCGACAGCAACCCGCTCGCCGTGTTGGCCGGTGGCATCGCCGTGGGCGTGTTGGCGGGTGCATTGCTCCCCCGGACGGACCGCGAAACTGAAATGCTCGGCCCGGTCGGCAAGCGCCTGACCGAAAGCGCAGCGGCCGCAGCCCGGGCAGCGCGCGATGCGGGCACTGCCGAGCTTATGGCGGCCGGCATCAGCCGTGATGCCGCGCGCGCGCAGGTCGGCAAGCTCATCGACGGGGTCATCACAGCTGTGAAGACCGCAGGCGACGCTGCCACCAAGGCGAACCAACCGGCGCCACCGAAGGACTGAGCGTCCAATCCGGGGCTTCTAACGCGGTGCAACTGGCGTTAAGCGGACGCTTTTTCCAAGCAAGGTTTAACGCCATGAGCAAATTGCATCTCGTTTTCGGAGGCCGCGTAGCCGATCCGATGACGCTTGATTTCGACGATCTCGACTCGATCGATATCGTCGGCATTTTCCCCGACTATAAAAGCGCCGAAAAGGCGTGGCGCGCGGCGGCCCAGCGCACCGTTGACGATGCCGAGATGAAATATGTGCTGGTCCACCTCCACCGGCTCGTCCAGCCCGACCTGATTGCCCCTGCACCGGGCACTGGCGGCGACTGACCCTAGATCGCCTACTACAAACCCGTTCGTCCCGAGCATCGTCGAGGGACATGTCACAGGCGCTGCGCAGGGTGTCTCGACTTAGGCCCGCTAGGCCTAAGTTTATCCTGAGCGACTGTCTTGGCAGGCAGTCGAAGGGCTCGACACGAACGGAAGTGTTTAGATTTCGACAAAAAAACCAGCTGTGCGTTTTCGAAGCTCAGGCGTCGCGATACCGCCACAGCAACAAAGGTCTCGCGAGCATCAATCCGGCCACAAAACCACCGATATGCGCGCCGATGGCGACACCACCCCCGTCCGTGCCAGAGGCAAAACCGATCAGCAGCTGGATGACGATCCACCCCGCAGCTAGCCAAACAACGCGGACAACGCGCGATGGGATCGGGCCGATCGCAGCTACTGGCCGTTCAGCAAACAACATCGAATAGGCAGCGATGATCGCCGAAATCGCGCCACTGGCGCCGATCATCGGTGTCGCGGAGGACGATTCGAACGCCCAGTGGCCCGCCGCGCCTGCATAGGCACCGACTAGATAGAGAATGGCAACGCTCGGCCAGCCGAGCGCGCGTTCCACCATGCGCCCGCAATAGACGAGCATCACTAAGTTAAGGCCAAGGTGGAGGAAGCCGCCATGCACGAGCGTGGCCGTTAGCGGCGTTAGCCAGAAGGGAAGCAGGACGATGCCGTGCGGTGCATTGAGCGCCAGCGAGAGGCTGATCGGAATGAACCCTGCACTAATCGCGGCATAGCCCTCGACACCGAACAGCGTGATCAGTGTCGAGACAACCATCGTCACCGCGGCGATAACGAAGGTAGCCGGAGTTTCCTCAAGCGCCGAGCGTGTCAGATGAATTCGACCTTCGACACCAGGTAATAACGATCGCCCGACGGCACCGTCACTTCGACCTCGTCATCGACCTTGCGTCCGATCAGCGCGCGGCCGAGTGGAGAATTGTATGAAATGCGGCCAACATTGGCGTCCGCCTCGGTCTGGCCAACGATCTGGTACTTGATCGGCTTGTCGTCTTCATCAAGCAGGGTGACGGTTGCGCCAAACACGACCTTGTCGCCCGACATTTCCTTGGGATCGATGATCTGCGCGCGGCTCAGCTTGTCCTCGATATCGCTGATCGAAGCTTCGATCTGGCCCTGACGTTCCTTGGCCGCGTGATATTCGGCGTTTTCGGAGAGATCGCCATGTGCGCGCGCTTCCTCGATCGCATCCACGATGAGGGGTCGTTCCGCCTTGAGCCGCTTGAGTTCTACCGAAAGCTTTTCATAGCCTTCCTGCAGCATCGGCATCTTTTCGACCGTCGCCATCCCTTGAAGTCCTTCGTCCCGATTCCCTGTTATCGGGCGACTCAAGGGAGCCGCCCGCACGCATCATCAATGTGGGGATCAATTGTGCGAAGGAGAATAATAGGATTGCAGGGGCCGTACTTCAAGGCTTTGCGTCGAAAGTGCGACAATTGCCTTGGCCGCCTCGACGCTGGCAGGCGCCGTCGTGAAGTACGGAATCTTCTGACCAAGCGCGCAGGCACGGATCGGTTGCGAATCTTTTAGCGATTGCCAGCCCTCGGTCGTGTTGAAGATCAGCGCGATGCCGCCGTCCTTGATCCGGTCCACGATATGCGGCCGCCCCTGCGCCACCTTGTTCACGCGCTCGATCGGTACGCCATGTCGGGTCAAATAATCGGCGGTGCCACCAGTCGCGACAATGGAAAAGCCCTGCGCCACCAGCAGCCGGGCGGCGGGCAGAACGACGGGCTTGTCGCTGTCCTTCACGCTGATGAACACCGTGCCTGATTTCGGCAGGATCGTCCCCGCACCCAGCTCAGCCTTAGCAAAGGCGAGCGTGAAATCTGGATCGATTCCCATGACTTCACCCGTGCTTTTCATTTCGGGTGAGAGGACGGGATCGACACCAGGGAAGCGCCCGAAGGGAAACACCGCTTCCTTGACTGCATAATAATCGATGTGCCGGTTCACCTTGGGCAGATCAGCGAGGAGTTCGCCCGCCATGACTCGCGCCGCGATTTTCGCGATCGGCGCGCCGATCGCCTTGGCCACAAACGGCACCGTCCGGCTGGCGCGCGGGTTGACTTCAATCAGGTAGACCAGCCCGTCCTTCACTGCGAACTGGATGTTCATCAGCCCTTTGACCGACAATGCCGCGCCGAGTGCGGTCGTCTGGCGTTCGATCTCGGCAATGATCTCTGGCGAGAGTGAGTAAGGCGGGATCGAACAGGCGCTGTCGCCGGAATGAACGCCGGCTTCCTCGATATGCTGGAGCACGCCGGCCACCGTCACATCGGTGCCGTCGCAGATCGCGTCGACATCGACCTCGATCGCGTCGCGCAAATACTGGTCGATCAAAACCGGCGAGTCGCCGGAGACGAGCACCGCCGTCTGGATATAGTTTTCGAGCTGTTCGGGCCCGTCGACAATCTCCATCGCGCGCCCGCCAAGGACGTAGCTGGGCCGCATCAGCACCGGATAACCAATGCGCTGGGCGACCGCGATCGCCTCATCGCGGCTGCGCGCGATGCCATTGGCGGGCTGACGCAGGCCGAGCTTGGTAATCAAAGCCGCAAAGCGCTCGCGGTCCTCGGCTAGGTCGATCGCATCGGGGCTGGTACCGAGGATCGGGATGCCCGCATCCTCCAGCGCCTTGGCGAGATTGAGCGGGGTTTGCCCGCCGAACTGGACGATGACGCCGACCAAGGTGCCGTTTTGTTGCTCGGTGTGCAGGATCTCGAGCACGTCTTCGGCGGTCAGCGGCTCGAAATAGAGCCGATCGGAGGTGTCATAATCGGTGCTCACCGTTTCCGGGTTGCAGTTGACCATGATCGTTTCATAGCCGGCATCGTGCAGCGCGAAGCAGGCGTGGCAGCAGCAATAATCGAACTCGATCCCCTGCCCGATCCGGTTCGGCCCGCCGCCCAAGATGACGATTTTCCGGGCCGCCGTCGGTTCGCTCTCGCATTCCGGCTCACCGAAGCTGGGGGCTTCGTAGGTGGAATACATATACGGCGTCTTGGCGTTGAATTCCGCCGCGCAGGTGTCGATCCGCTTGAACACGGGCCGGACGCCGAGCTTATGGCGGAGTGCGCGGACTTCGGTTTCGGTCACGCCGCCCGTCATCGCCTGCACGACGTCATGGATCAGCCCCGATCCGCGGGCGATGCCGCGTTCGGTGCCTTCGCGCAGATTCGCCGATTTGAGCGCAAGATAGGCCAGGCGCTTGTCGGAGAAGCCCATCGATTTCAGGCGGCGCATGCCCTGCGCATCGCGCGGCAGGCCGTTGTTCGCCACTTCGTTCTCGGCAGCGACGATTTCGGCGATCCGTTCGAGGAACCAGGGATCGTACTTCGCGATGGCGTGGACCTCGGCGACGGTGAAGCCTTCGCGCAACGCTTGAGCCGCCACCAGCAAACGATCGGGCGTGGGGCGGGCCAGCTCAGCCTCAATTTCCGCACGCGGCGCGCCGACAAGGTGATCGATCTGATTGAAACCGCTCAGCCCCGTCTCCAGCCCGCGCAGCGCCTTTTGCATCGATTCATGGATGTTGCGGCCGATCGCCATCACCTCGCCGACCGATTTCATCGCGGTGTTGAGCAGGGGCTCGGCGCCCTTGAACTTTTCGAACGCGAAACGCGGGATCTTGGTGACGACATAGTCGATCGTCGGCTCGAACGACGCGGGCGTCGCGCCGGTGATGTCGTTCATGATCTCGTCGAGCGTGTAGCCCACCGCCAGCTTCGCCGCGACCTTGGCGATCGGGAAGCCGGTGGCCTTTGACGCCAGCGCCGACGAGCGCGACACGCGCGGGTTCATCTCGATCACGATCAGGCGGCCGTCGGCGGGGTTCACCGCGAACTGCACGTTGGAGCCACCCGTCTCCACCCCGATCTCACGCAAGCAAGCGATGCTCGCGTTGCGCATGATCTGATATTCCTTGTCGGTCAGCGTCAGCGCGGGGGCGACGGTGATCGAATCGCCGGTGTGGACGCCCATCGGGTCCACATTTTCGATCGAGCAGACGATGATGGCGTTATCGTGCTTGTCGCGCACGACTTCCATCTCATATTCCTTCCAGCCGAGCAGCGATTCCTCGATCAGCACTTCGGTGGTGGGCGACGCATCAAGGCCCGAGCGGACGATCGTCTCGAACTCCTCGCGGTTATAGGCGATGCCGCCGCCAGTGCCGCCCATCGTGAAGCTCGGCCGGATGATCGAGGGCAGCCCGGTGCGTTCGAGCACCGCCAACGCCTCGTCGAGGGTATGCGCAATGCCGGAGCGCGCGGATTCGAGACCGATCTTGGTCATCGCGTCGCGGAATTTCTGGCGGTCCTCGGCCTTGTCGATCGCCTCCGCATCAGCACCGATCATCTCGACCCCGAATTCGGCCAGCGTGCCATCATTGAACAGCGCGAGCGCGGCGTTGAGCGCGGTCTGCCCGCCCATCGTGGGGAGCACCGCATCGGGCCGCTCCTTGATGATGATCTTGCGCACGATCTCGGGCGTGATCGGCTCGACATAGGTCGCATCGGCCAGCTCGGGATCGGTCATGATCGTTGCGGGGTTCGAATTGACGAGGATGATGCGGTAGCCATCCTCCTTCAGCGACTTGATCGCCTGCGTGCCCGAATAATCGAACTCGCACGCCTGGCCGATAACGATCGGGCCAGCGCCAATGACGAGGATGGAGGAGATGTCAGTGCGTTTGGGCATTAAAAGTGGCTCTTCCCGAGTTCGACAAGTTTCTCAAACGCCGCCTTATCTAGCCGCGTAGTTTGCGAAAGCTTGCGCGGAACTTCACGCGTTTCCCGACCGTAAGTGTCGATCTGGATGAACTTCTCGCGTCCACAATCGACTAATCGGACGATGGCCAATTCGACCTCATCGTGCGGTCGAGCGTTATCGAGATGTTCGACCTGGAAGGTTCTCACGGTTGCCATTATGCCGCTCCCATCATCCCCACAAACCGCTCGAACAAATACAAGCTATCCTGCGGCCCCGGGCTCGCCTCGGGGTGATATTGCACGCTGAACGCCCGCCCGTCTTCCAGCTCGATCCCCGCATTGCTGCCGTCGAACAGCGACACATGCGTTTCCCGCACCCCCGTCGGCAGCGACTCCCGTTCCACCGCAAAGCCGTGGTTCATGCTGGTGATCTCAACCGCGCCGTCGCTGAGCCGCTTGACGGGGTGGTTGGCGCCGCGGTGGCCCTGGAACATCTTGGTCGTCTGCCCACCGACTGCGAGGGCGAGGAGTTGGTGGCCCAGGCAGATGCCAAACAGCGGTTTGCCGGTTTCCAGCAGCTGGCGAATGACAGGGACAGCGTATTCGCCGGTCGCGGCGGGATCGCCGGGGCCGTTGGAGAGGAAGAAGCCGTCGGGCTCCAGCGCCATGATCTGGTCGAAGGTCGCGTCAGCAGGCAGCACGGAGACGCGCGCGCCGGCGTGGACGAGGTTGCGGTAGATGTTGCGTTTTGCGCCGTAATCGATGGCGACAACGTGAGGGCGGTTTGGTGTGGCGCGCCCCTCGAGTTCGCTCGGGACAAGCGGGGGATTGGGAAGCCCATCTACAATAGCACCGTTTGTGCCGAGCAAAGTCGAGGCACCTGCCCCAGGCGATGGCCCCTCATACCCCGCCCCCAGCCGCCAAACGCCGCCATCCCACATCCCATGCGTTTCGCGCGTCACGCTCTTGGCGAGATCCATGCCCTCCAGCCCCGGCCAGCCCTGCGCCATCGCCAGCAACGCGGGGATATCGAACACGCCGTCCGCCGCATGCGCGATCACGCCGTTGGGCGCGCCGCCGCCGCGGATGCGCCGCGTGAGAGCGCGCGTATCGATGCCCGAAAGCCCAATCCGCGCGTGCTTCTTCATCCAGACGTCGAGGCGTTCCACGCTGCGGAAATTGCTCGGGTTGGTCACATCCTCGCGTACGATCATGCCGAGTGCATGGGGATCATCCGCCTCGATATCGTCGGGGTTCGCGCCGACATTGCCGATATGGGGGAAGGTGAAGGTGATGATCTGCCCGGCAAAGCTCGGGTCGGTCATGATTTCCTGATAGCCGGTCATCGCGGTGTGGAAGCACACCTCGCCTACCGCCGCGCCTTCCGCGCCAAAGCCCCTACCCCACGCCACATCGCCATTGGCGAGCACCAGAACGCCGGTGGCGCCTTCGGGCTTTGCCGCGGGCACAGACATGGGTTTGGCGTCAGCCATGGATAGGGGCGCTCCTGTTAAGCTTTCGATGTCGCTAAAACGCCGTCGCTAGAGACGCATGGCCGAAGCGTCAATCTGTTAAAAACCGCCGCATCGCGCTAAGCTTAAGGATTACCGAAAAGGACCGAAAATGATTCGCGACGACATCAAGACCGCGCTCGTCACCGCCATGAAGGGCGGGGACAAGGCCGGCACCGCCACCATCCGCCTGATCCAGTCGTCGATCAAGAACCGCGATATCGAAGCCCGCACCGGCAAGTCGCCCGATGACGATGATGTGCTGGTGGTCGAAGTGCTGCAAAAAATGGTGAAGCAGCGCCGCGAATCGATTGAGATGTATGTGAAGGGCGGCCGCCAGGAACTCGCCGATGCCGAAGCCGCTGAAATCGCGGTGATCGAGGCGTTTTTGCCCAAGCAGATGAGCGAGGCGGAAACGACCGCGGCGATTCTGGTGATCAAGGCTGAATTGGGTGCCGAGGGCATGAAGGACATGGGCCGCGTGATGGCCGAACTGAAAGCGCGCCACGCGACCAGCCTCGACATGAGCAAGGCGAGCGGGCTGGTAAAGGCGGCGCTGGCGTAAGTGACCCTCACCCCGCAATTCCTCGACGAACTGCGCGCACGCACGCTCTTGTCCGCCCTCGTTGGCAAGAGCGTGAAGCTGCAAAAGGCGGGGCGCGAGTTTCGCGGGTGTTGCCCGTTTCATAACGAGAAGACGCCGAGCTTTTACGTCAACGACGACAAGGCGTTTTACCATTGCTTCGGTTGCTCGGCACATGGCGACGCGATCCGCTGGATGACCGATCAGCGCGGGTTACCTTTCATGGACGCGGTAAAGGAGCTCGCGCAGGCCGCGGGGATGGAGATGCCCGCGATGGACCCGCGCGCCGCCGAAAAGGCAGAGGCGGCCAAGGGGCTATACGAAGCGATGGATGCGGCCGCGCATTGGTTCACCGATCAACTGATGGGCATCGCGGGTGGTGAGGCGCGCGCGGTGCTGGAGAGGCGCGGTATCAAGGCGGAAACGGCCAAGGCGTTCGGGCTTGGCTTTTCCCCCGATTCCCGTGGCAAATTGAAGGCGCAGCTAAAGGACTTTGGCGATCCGCTGCTGGTTGAGGCGGGGCTGCTGATCCAGGTCGACGATAAAGAACCCTATGACCGGTTCCGTGGTCGCCTGATGATCCCGATCCGTGATCCGCGCGGGCGGGTTATTGCTTTTGGTGGCCGCGTGATCGGGGACGGCGAGCCGAAATATCTGAACTCGCCCGACACGCCCCTCTTCGACAAAGGGCGCACGCTCTACAATCTCGATCGCGCCGCCGCGGCGAGCCGCAAATCGGGCCGGGTGATCGTCGTCGAAGGCTATATGGACGTTATCGCGCTGGCCCAGGCCGGGTTTGGCGAGGCGGTCGCGCCGCTTGGTACGGCGCTGACCGAAGCCCAGCTCGAGCGGCTGTGGCGGCTGAGCGAGGTGCCGATCCTGTGCTTCGACGGCGACAATGCGGGGCAAAAGGCCAGCGTGCGCGCCGCGCACCGCGCCTTGCCGATGCTCGCGCCGGGCCGCAGCCTCGCCTTTGTTACGCTGCCGCCCGGACAGGACCCCGACGATCTGGTCCGCGCCAAAGGGCCGCAAGCGTTTGAGGCGCTGCTCGGCGAAACGCAGCCGCTGGTCGATCGGCTATGGGCGGACGAACTCGCCAGCGGCCCGCTCGGCACGCCCGAGGAACGCGCCGGATTGAAAAAACGCCTCGCCGATCTGGCGCAGACGATCGCCGATCCGTCGGTTCGGCAGGAATATCTCAGCGATTTCCGGCGACGCTTCGATGCACATTTCGCGCCCCCACCCCGCGTCTGGAACGCGGCGCGCCCGGCGGGTGGCGCGATGCGGGGCGGCGCGATGAAAGGTGGCAAATGGCGCCCTGCCCCGCCAGCGGGCGGTGATCACCCCCAGGCGCAGGGCGTGAAGGCAAGCGGGATCGACCCCATTCTCGCCAAGGCAGTGCTGGCCGGCCTGATCCGACACCCCGCCGAAATTGCCCGTCATGTCGAAATGCTCGGCGCGCTGCGATTCGCGGGCGGGGCACTTGGTCGGCTGTTCGAAGCCGTGATCGATGTCGCGCTTGAAGATCAGGCGCTTGATAGCGAGCGGTTACGCACCATATTGGCCAAATCCGGGTTTGATCAAATGGCGACAGATTTGCTCCGGGCAGACGCAACACCTTATACATTCACGCAGAAAAATGCGGCACCGGCACGCGTAAGCGCTGATCTGCATGAGGCAATTTCAATTCTGGTCGCGCGCCCGGAAGTCGATGGGGCGCTGGCCGACGCAACAGCAGCGCTCGCCATGCGTTTCTCCGACGAGGCCTTTGAACGGCAGGTCTCGCTGGTAAAGGAACGCCACGCATTGGAAGCGCGGCTTGCAAATCTGTGCCAAGCAAACGAAGACGCACGAACTCTTGATACTGAGGGCAATTGATGGCGAAGGCGACTATGGCGGACGTGACCGACACGACAGAATCTGGTGACGCGCCGCTGATCGACTTGAACGATGCATCGATCAAGAAGCTGATCGCGCGCGCCAAGAAGCGCGGCTACATCACCTATGATCAGCTCAACGAGGGCCTGCCGCAGGACATGACGTCCGATCAGATCGAGGACATTACCTCGGCGCTGAGCGAAATGGGCATCAACATCGTCGAGAATGAAGAAGCCGGCGAGGATAATGACGGCGAAGAGGCGGCCGAGGAGGAAGTCGAATCGGTCGACGCCGCTGAGGACAATGCGCCTGCGCTCGAAAAGAAAAAGGAAATCATCGATCGCACCGACGATCCGGTGCGGATGTACCTGCGCGAGATGGGCGCGGTCGAACTGCTGAGCCGCGAGGGCGAAATCGCCATCGCCAAGCGGATCGAGGCCGGTCGCGACACGATGATCCTGGGGCTGTGCGAAAGCCCGATCACCTTCAACGCGATCATCGACTGGTCGACCGCGCTCAACGAAGGCACGATGCAGCTGCGCGAGATTATCGATCTCGACGCGATGCTGTCCAAGGACCCCGCGCCTGAATCGCTCACCGAGGACGGCGAAGAAGGCGATGGCGAGATTTCCGAGAAGAATGCCGGTCCTTCGTTCAAGGAAGAGGCCGAGCCCGAGGAAGCGCCCGCCGACGAGGAAGAGGATTCGATGACCGAGCGGCGCACGCCGCGTCCGTCGGATGACGAGGAAGAGGACAACACCCTCTCGCTCGCCCAGATGGAAGAGCAGCTAAAGCCGCAGGCGCTGGAAAAATTCGCCAACATCACGGCGCTCTACAAGAAGTTCTCGAAGATGCAGGCCGGTCGCCTCGATGCGATGGCGGCGGGTGGCGAACTGACCAATGCAGACGAGCGGAAATACCAGAAGCTTCGCGAGGAGCTGACCGCCGAAGTCGAGAGCGTCCAGTTCCACAATGCCAAGATCGAATATCTGGTCGATCAGCTTTACGCCTTCAACCGTCGCCTCACCGCGCTTGGCGGGCAAATGCTGCGCCTCGCCGAGCGTCACAAGGTGCCGCGCAAGGACTTCCTCGATCGCTATATCGGCAATGAGCTCGATGAGGGTTTCCTTGGCAGCGTGGCCAAGCTCGACAAGAAATGGGCCGCTTTCGTTACGAACGAAGGTGACGCGGTCGACCGCGTCCGCATCGAAATCAGCGAAATCAGCCAGGCAACGGGGATGTCGCTCGGCGAGTTCCGCCGCATCGTCAACATGGTGCAGAAGGGCGAGCGCGAGGCGCGAATCGCCAAGAAGGAAATGGTCGAGGCGAACCTGCGCCTCGTGATTTCTATCGCCAAGAAATACACCAATCGCGGGCTGCAGTTTCTGGATCTGATCCAGGAGGGTAATATCGGCCTGATGAAGGCGGTCGATAAGTTCGAATATCGCCGCGGCTACAAGTTCAGCACCTATGCGACCTGGTGGATCCGCCAGGCGATCACGCGGTCGATCGCTGATCAGGCGCGAACGATCCGGATTCCGGTGCACATGATCGAGACGATCAACAAGCTGGTGCGCACCAGCCGCCAGTTCCTGCACGAGCAGGGCCGCGAACCGACGCCGGAGGAAATGGCTGAGCGGCTTTCCATGCCGCTCGAAAAGGTCCGCAAGGTGATGAAAATCGCCAAGGAGCCGATCTCGCTCGAAACGCCGATCGGCGACGAGGAGGATTCGCATCTGGGTGATTTCATCGAGGACAAGAATGCGGTGATCCCGGTCGACGCCGCGATCCAGGCGAACCTCAAGGAAACCGTCACGCGCGTGCTCGCCAGCCTTACCCCGCGCGAGGAACGCGTGCTTCGGATGCGCTTCGGCATCGGCATGAACACCGATCACACGCTCGAGGAAGTCGGCCAGCAGTTCTCGGTGACCCGCGAGCGGATTCGGCAAATCGAAGCGAAGGCGCTGCGGAAGCTGAAGCACCCGAGCCGCAGCCGCAAGATGCGGTCGTTCCTGGATCAGTAAAACGTCGCCATCGGAATTGTAGCATCAGCTTTTTGGGGTTGAAAAGATGACGGTTGCCTTTCTCAACCCCCCGGCGCTCGCACAACCGGGCAGCTATTCGTATGTCGCGATGGTTCCGGCAGGGCGGCAAGTGCATCTGTCGGGCCAGGTTGCCCTTGATGCCGATGGCGCCCTTGTCGGGCGCGGCGATCTGGCGGCACAGGCTACCCAGGTTTTTGCCAATGTCGCGCTTGCAATGGCGGCGGCAGAACTGCCGATCACGGCTGTTTTCAAATTGACGCTCTACGTCGTCGATCTGACACCGGAGCGCGCCAACATCGTCAGAGCGGCACGCGCCGCCTGCTTTGGCGCGGGCCCTTACCCGGCTGCGACGATGGTCGGTGTATCCGCGCTCGTCGATCCGGCCTTTCTGATCGAAGTCGAGGCGATTGCGTTCGCTGATTGATCAATCAGGCGGGGCGGCACCATAATTCGATGCGCGTCGCCGCCTTGTCGAAGGTCAAGCGCGAACAACCGGCCAGCGTTGCGCGAGGAATCGTTAGGGTGAATGCTGGGCGTTGGCCCTTTTTCTGGGCTGACACGACGATCTCCGACGGATCCTCCGTATTGTCAGGTATCGGCTCGCCGCGCCCCGCCGCGTCAATTCGGTCGCGTACCCGGACGGCGATCTGCTTGATCGACAAGGGGCCAATCACCAGTGGGCGCTGAAGCGTCATCAGTCGCACGGGGCGCTTCACCCCAAGCAGGATTTCGACATCCCATGTCGCGCCGCTCAGCGTGCCCCCATAAGCGCGGGCGATTGCGGCCCCTGCCGCCGCCGATGCAATCGGATGAGCGGTGGGGTCATCGAGATCGAACCCGACGGCCATGCCGAAGCTTTCCTCCTTATAGCCCGTAACGCTCGATGAATTGATTCCGCCAAACAACGGAAAATCATGACGCTGGCTGCTGGCATCGGTCGCGCCGAACTGAAGCGTGATGCGCGATTGCGGGAGCGCCCATGGACCAATCGTCCCGTCGCCCGGCATCGCCGGCGCGTCGAAAAACCAGAATGCGCGGCCCTTATGGGCGACGCCAGCAATGGTGAAATCGAGTGGGCGGTTTTTGCCCTTGAAGGCACGCTTGCCGGCAATGTTGAGATTGGCGTTACCCATCAGCGGCGCCGGCTTGAAGCCCGATTGCATGATAAAATCGGCGTTCAGGAGCAGTCGATCGGGCCCGCCCGAGACGATCCGCAGCCGTGCTGGCGCGCGCTCTATCGTCGCCGCGATCATCTCGCCCGGTTGCACAATCAGCTCGGTGACCGGCGTCTGGTCAGGCACGGGCGCGTTGGCGCCAAGTGCCAAAGCGGCCATCATATTTACCGCACGTCGCACACTGTTCTCCATTCCATCTTCTGAGGTGATGTTACCGCGATGTGCCGGTCATCGCCAACGCCAGTTGAGCGTCATCCCAACCAGAACAACAGATTGTACGACAGCAACATCCAAAACGGAGCGATCCCGTTGCGTTTGAAGGCGTTGGCCGTGGATATGATCGCATGATTTCACCGGCCCTGCCCCCGCCGCTCAATGGCACCAATGTCGTCACTGCATCCGATCTGGTTCGCCATTTCGGGCATTGGCAAGAACGCGCGAGCCGGGAGCCGGTATACGTCCTGCACCGTGGGCGTCCGCGTTTTGTGCTGACATCGATGGAGACCATGCAGGCATTATGCGCGCCGCACCAATCGGCTCCGGTGGAAAGCGCTACTCCCGGTATCGCCTTCGAACCGCTGCTCGATCTTACCCGCGAAATCATTCTCCTGGTCGATCATGATCTGGCCTTGATCGCCACCAGTCGGGCGGCGCGCGGCTATTTCGGTGAGGGCGCCCGTACCGGTGTACCGCTCGCCAATGCCGTGCGCAGCGCTAGCTCGGCATTGCTCGTTGATGCTGTCAGACGCGTCATGGCCTCCGGGATTGGCGAGAAGATCGACATTGCCGCGCCCTATGCGGGGCGATCGGTCGTCATTGCTATCGATGCGATTGAATCGGGCGCGTTTCTGCAAGTCCGCGACATCACACTGGTGGAGGAGCTTGCCGCCTTGCGCGCCGAACAGGCAGCGGTCTTCGGAGCGCTGATGGTGACCGGCAAGGCAGCAATCGGCCGAATCAATCTTCGCGGCTATCTTGAGCCACCCCTGGGCGGGATCGCCACATTGGTCGGTCTCGAGTCAGCCACTCTACTTGGCAGTCGCTTCATCGCCCTGATCGATTCCGCGACGCGACCGACGGTCGGCCAAGCTCTCGAAAACGCCATCGAAACGCGCCAGCCGGTCCGGTGCGATGCTGCTCTGCTGATCAGCGGCGCGCCGTCTAACCCGATCAGCATCGCCTTCAATCCCATTCGACGCGGTTCAGTGATCGAGGGGGTCAGCGTGGCCGTGATCGTCCTGTGAACCGCTGCACCAAGCGTTGAAACACACTTAAGCCGCTGTAAACCGCGTCTTTACGCGCTTGGTATAAGAGTTTCCCCGATAGCCGGACGTGCCGGCACAACCGGCATCATTCTTGGGGATCAAGACAAAGCAATGGCATCCGATCCGGCACCCCCTGTGAAACTTGCAACGCGGCTGGCGACGCCACTCGGCACGGGGCAAAGCATCGTTGCCGCGCTGATCGATGCCGATGGCAGCCATAAACACCCGTTCAGCCACCGCCTTGTTTCCCCGCAAGTGCCCGTCCGTGATCTGGCCGATGCCATCCATGCACTGTGCACGCTCCACGGTCGCCAGCCCGGGATTCTAGACCATGCTTTGGAGAGTAATCGTCAGCAGGGACTGCAAGGCTGGCTTGACGTGTCGCTCGAGGGTTTTGCGGTCGAGCGCGCGTTGCTTGCCAAACTCGCATCGGCGGCAGGGCCGCTGCCATCAACGCCTGGTCAGGCCGAGTCGGAAAGCGCGGTAGCAGGCCAGCGCCATGCACTCGACATGCTCGCGCAATCGGATCGTACCGGCTGCGCCATCGGTGCCGCGGTAGCACTTGTGATCGATTGGGCAGCGATGCGGCGGGTGCTTGATGCTGCCGCGCAGCGTTTTGGCATTGCAACGCCCAGCTATGAACTACCGCTACCGCAAGAAACCGACACAATTGTTGCCGCTGCTGCCGAAACACCTTCGATCGAGCGCGCAATGGCCTTTGGCGTCCAGCAAGTGCTGGCGCAGCACCGGGGGCTTTGGGATCTCTTAGAAGCCCGAGCCAGCGCACGCGACCGCCACTGAACTGATCCTGACACCATAGCCGCCCGTCCTGCTTGCGTGTGCGGGTGAAAAACCTCTATCTCCAGACCCGATATTCGAATCCGAAGAACTGGGTGAAATGGGGATGATGGCATGAAGCGTTTCGAAGGCACCCAGAGCTATGTCGCGACCAACGACCTGAAGGTCGCTGTCAACGCGGCCGTTACGCTGCGCCGCCCGCTGCTGGTGAAGGGTGAACCTGGCACCGGCAAGACCGTACTCGCCTATGAAATCGCCAAGGCCATCGATGCCGAGCTGATCGAATGGAACATCAAATCGACCACCAAGGCGCAGCAGGGGCTGTATGAATATGACGCCGTTGCGCGTCTGCGCGACGGCCAGCTGGGGGACGAACGCGTCCACGACATTTCCAATTACATCCGCCGCGGCAAATTGTGGGAAGCGTTCACACGCGAAAAGCCACCCGTCCTGCTGATCGACGAAATCGACAAGGCCGATATCGAATTCCCCAACGATCTGCTGCAAGAGCTCGATCGGATGGAATTCCATGTCTACGAAACCAAGGAAACCGTTCGCGCTGCTGAACGGCCGATCGTCGTGATCACCAGCAACAATGAAAAGGAACTGCCGGACGCGTTCCTGCGCCGGTGCTTCTTCCACTACATCAAATTCCCCGATCGTGAGACGATGCAGGCGATCATCGACGTCCATTTCCCGGGCATCCAGAAGATCCTGGTCAGCAAGGCGATGGACATTTTCTACGACGTTCGCGAAGTGCCGGGCCTGAAGAAAAAGCCAAGTACCAGCGAGCTGCTCGACTGGCTGAAGCTGCTGCTGCACGAGGATATGCCACTCGACGTGCTGCAGAACCGCGATCCGACCAAGGCGATCCCGCCGCTGCACGGCGCGCTGCTGAAGAACGAGCAGGATGTGATGCTGTTCGAGCGGCTCGCTTTCATGGCGAAGCGCCAACAGAATAAGGGGTGAGCGAAAGCCCGAGCGGCGCAACCCGCTTTGCTCGCATCCGTGCCCGCCTCGAAGCGGCGCAGCCAACCCATGGCTGGCAGGCCGGTTCCTATGAATTCTGCCTGTTCGGATTCAAGCAGGGCTGGGCGTGCTTGTTCGGCGGGCTGATGCTCGCATTGTTGCTGGGCACATACCTTTTTTACCCGGCCAATGCGCCACTTGCGCGCTATGATTTCCTGACGATCGCGGCGCTATCCATTCAGCTGGGGATGCTCGCCCTTCGCCTCGAGTCGCTGGACGAAGCACGGGTCATCCTTGCCTTTCACCTGATCGGCACAGTGATGGAGCTGTTCAAGACTCAGGTTGGATCGTGGAGCTACCCCGAACCGGGCCTGCTGAAAATCGGCGCGGTGCCATTGTTCTCGGGCTTCATGTACGCAGCGGTCGGCAGCTATATCGCCCGCGTCTGGCGGATATTCGCCTTCCGGTACGATCATTATCCGCCGCGCTGGACGACCTGGGTGCTAGCGTCGGCCATCTACGTCAATTTCTTTGCCCACCATTGGCTACCGGATATTCGACTCGCGCTGTTTGCGATGACGGGGCTGTTGTTCTGGCGGACGCAGGTGTGGTTCACACCATTTCGAACCGCGCGATCAATGCCGCTGCTGCTCGGCTGGTTTCTGGTCGCGATGTTCATTTGGTTCGCCGAGAATATCGCCACCTTCTCCAATGCCTGGCTTTATCCAACACAGCGCGACGGCTGGACGCTGGTGTCCCCCGCGAAGCTGGGGGCGTGGTATCTGCTGATGATCATTTCATTCGTGCTGGTCGCGGCACTGCATGAACCGAAACCACGCTTTCATGGCCGCGATCGTTAGGATAGCCTGTCGCCAAATCAGGCCGCCAAAATTGCGGACCTAGCAACGACGGGAGAGCGACGATGACCAAGCCGGTAGCCGAGCAAACCGATCTATCACGCCGAACGCTGGTTACTGCCGGGCTGGGCCTTGCAGCGGCATCATCAATCGCGGCTGCGCCTGGGCGTGCAACTGCAGCGCGCAAAACCTTACCGAATGGATTTTGGTGGGGAACCGCGACGGCCGCACACCAGATCGAAGGCAACAACACGAATTCGGACTTCTGGCTCGCGGAGAATGTAAAGCCGACCTTGTTTCAGGAACCGTCGCTGGATGCCTGTGACAGCTATCATCGTTATGGCGAGGACATTGCACTGGCCGCCAAGCTCGGGTTCAACGCGCACCGTTTCGGCATCGAATGGGCACGGATCGAACCCGAACCCGGCAAGTTCAGCGCCGCCGCGCTCGACCATTATCAGCGGGTGATGGAAGCCTGCCATGCCAAGGGCCTGGCCCCTGTCATTACCTTCAGCCACTGGACGGTGCCGCGCTGGTTCGCGGCGATGGGCGGGTTCGAGCATCCTGACAGCCCCGCCCTGTTCGCCCGCTTCGCCGAGCGGGCGACGGCGAAGCTGGGGCCATTGATGGCGGCGGCATCAACCTTCAACGAAGCCAATATCGCGCGCCTCATTCAGGCGCGGCCCGAATCCAAGCTGATCGGGCCTGCCGTGCGCGCCATGCTGGCGGCATGCGCCAAGGCCAGTGGATCGGATCGCTTCGCCTCGGTTCTCTTCGCCGATCTGGCAAAAAGCGAGGCCAATCAGGTCGCGGCGCATGAACAGGCTTTCCAGGCGATCAAGGCCGGGCCGGGGAATTTTCCGGTTGGCGTGACGATTAGTATGCAGGATGTGCAAGGCGTGGGTGAAGGGCACCGGGCAACCGAGATCGAGGATCAGATCTACGGGCCCTGGATCGCGCAAGCGGCGAAGGCCGATTTTGTCGGTGTGCAAACCTATACCCGGATCCGCGTCGACGCGAACGGCATTATGCCAACGCCCAAAGGCGCTGAACTGACCGCTGCTGGCTATGAATTCTACCCAGAGGCACTCGGCGCAACCATCCGCTATGCCGCGCGCAAGACCGGTCGTCCGATTTACGTTACCGAGAACGGGATCGGCACAGACGATGATACGCGGCGCATCGCCTATATCGATCGCGCAGTTGCAAGCATGCGGGCGTGCATCGACGATGGCATTGATGTGCGCGGCTACCTTCACTGGTCGCTGCTCGACAATTACGAATGGGTGTTTGGGTATAAGCAACGCTTCGGGCTCGTGGCGGTGGACCTGAAGACGTTCAAAAGGACGCCCAAACCGAGCGCGCTACATCTCGGCGCGATGGCCCGGTCCAGTCGGCGGCTCGGCAAGTAGGCGAGGCCTGCCCGTCTATCGGGTGAGTAAACGCCGCATAAACCACGGGGTAGCACGCTTTCTCCACAGGCTGCGGTGCATGCCGTGCCGATGCTTGCGCTATTCCGCCCCCTCGCTGCCCTCGCCGCCGCAGCGTTGCTCGCCAGTGTCCCGGCACAGGCGTCGCTGCTCGATTATGTCGGCGAGTGCGTGCCCTTTGCGCGTGCTGCATCGGGCATCCAAATCTATGGCGATGCTTGGACGTGGTGGGAAAAGGCCGCAGGCAAATATCGCCGCGGCTATGTGCCCCTTGAGGGCGCGGTAATCGTCTTTGCCCGATCGGCGCGGCTGCCACTGGGACATGTCGCCGTGATCAGCAGAGTGATCGACGACCGCGTGGTGATGGTAACCCACGCCAACTGGTCGCGGATCGACGGTGTGCGCGGTCGTGTCGAGCAGGACGTAACACTAACCGATGTTTCCGATGCAGGCGATTGGAGCGCAGTGCGCGTTTGGTATCGGGGCACATCGGGGCTTGGATCGACGAGCTACCCGGTCGACGGGTTCATCTATGGCGGGCGCGAAGCCCCCGAGTTGACGAACCGCAGCCCCGATTATGTCGGCGCATTGATTGACGTGTACGCCCGCTAAAGCTGGATGCCTTTAGTCGATTGAACCTCACCCTCCGTTCGGGCTGAGCGAAGTCGAAGTCCAGGCGCCGCGCTTGCCCTTCGACTTCGCTCAGGGCGAACGGCGTGGGAGTTGATTCAAAGTAAAGTCAACGCACTCTAAGCGGCGTTCCGTGCCTCAATAGTCTCGAATTTCGCCAAAGCGGCATCGATATCTGCCGGCGAGAGCATTTCGGCCGTGGCTGACATCGCATCGACATAAGCGAATTCGTAATTGCCCCAGCGTCTGCCGTTGAAGCGCAACGGTACAAAGACGCTTTTGAGCGGCAGGAATTCGCCCTCGCCGAGCGTCATCCGATAGCAGTTGAGCATGAAGGGTGATTCGTTGGCCACTGCGCGGCGCGTACAATCATCCATCATGATTCTACGATTGCGGCACCAGGTGTTGTTCCAGGAAATATCGGCCCGCTGCGGCTGGGACCGAAGCTTCAAATGCGTCGGCAGATAGCCGTTGATATCGCTGATGACTGACCCGATTGCCTGCTGCCCTTCATATTTCATTCGATCAAGGATTGGCCGGATATGCCGATCGGCAAAGGCGTTGAAGCGCGTGGTGAACTGCGGCGGATTGGTACCGGCCACGGGCTGATAGTGAAAATCGAATAGCGCTGATTCAGTCAAGTCGCCGCGTTGCAGCGCGCCTTCCACCAATGCGGTGATCTCGGCGGCCACCTGTTGGGCGGTGACGATATTATCAGTATCATCGATGCGAATACCGCTGCCGGCCAGCTGATCGAGCATGCTATTGGCCACAACCTCAAGCTTTTCGAGCCGGGCGTGAACGTCGTTCAACGCGGCCCCGGTCGACCGGGTCGCCGCTGCCGAAACCTTCATTTCTTCCTGCACCGCAGCGATACTGTGTTCCATCTGCCCGGCACTTTCGCCGATCCCATGGGTCTGGTGATCGACCAGGGATACGATCGAGCCGATATCAACGACGGTGCGCTCGATCGCTTCGAATTTGGCGGTGGCGATGCGACTTTGCTCGACGCCGCAGGCGATTTCATTGCCAAAGGCCGTTGCCTGATCCGCCAGCGCGGCAACAGTGCCATTGATCCGCTGAGTCGCATCGCGCGTGTGCTGCGCGAGCTTTTTCACTTCGGTGGCGACAATCGCAAAGGCACTCCCCGCCTCGCCCGCCCGCGCCGCTTCGATCGCGGCGTTCAGCGCGAGCATATTGGTCTGTTGAGCAATACCGCCGATCAGGTGCGAAACATCCTGCACATCGGCAAGTGCCTCGACAATCCGTTCCATCCGATCGTTTAGCCGCAGCACCAGATCGGTCAAATCGGTAAAGCCCGACACTGAATCGATGATCGCCGTTCGCCCATCGGTGAGTTTTGCTTTCACTTCCTGCGACAATTGCCGGGCGTGATCGATCGATGCGGCGACGTTCGCCTGATCGCGAGCCAGGGCCGCCGTCACCGCATCGAGCCGGGACAGTTCGGCAATGCGGGCGTTTTTGCGCCGAGCGATCGTGGCGACATGGCCGCCTACATCGGCACATTCGATAACAAGCGCGCCGCAACTGCGCGCAACAGCACGCACAATGTCTTTCACATTGACGGCTTCATCCATCGTGCCCGTAGCTCCTCAAACGTGCCCGATATTATGTCCAAAGTCCTAAGGCTCGATTAACTTTGAACAGGGCGCACGGTTCGCTAGGGTAAGCAGGAACGGCAGTTCAGCCGCGATGGACCAAGACGACAATGTTTCTCAATTTTCTCGATGAACTCCGCGCCGCCGGGATTCCGGCCAGTATGAAGGAGCATCTGACTCTGCTCGAGGCGCTCGACCGCGATGTGATCGACCGGACGCCCGAGGATTTCTATTATCTGTCGCGTGCCGTGTACGTGAAAGATGAAGGACTGCTCGACAAGTTCGACCAGGTCTTCGCCAAGGTTTTCCGTGGCATTGCCACATCGTTTGGCCAGACAACGGCGGAAATCCCTGCCGATTGGCTAAAGGCGGTTGCCGAGAAATACCTGAGCGCTGAGGAGATGGAGGCGATCAAGGCGCTCGGCTCCTGGGACGAGATTATGGAGACGCTGAAGAAGCGGCTCGAGGAGCAGCAGGGTCGCCACCAGGGCGGCAATAAATGGGTCGGCACCGGCGGCACCAGCCCTTACGGCAATTCGGGTTATAACCCCGAAGGCGTGCGGATCGGCGGCGAGAGCAAGCACAAGCGCGCATTGAAGGTCTGGGATCAGCGCGAGTTCCGCAATCTCGACAACACCAAGGAACTCGGTACCCGCAACATCAAGGTGGCGCTGCGGCGGCTGCGCAAGTTCGCGCGTGAAGGAGCCGCCGACGAGCTCGATATCGATGCGACGATCGATGGCACCGCGCGGCAGGGTTGGCTCGACGTGGTTATGCGCTCCGAACGCCGCAATGCGGTGAAGCTGCTGTTGTTCCTCGACGTTGGCGGTTCAATGGACCCGTGGGTGAAGCTCTGCGAGGAACTGTTCTCTGCCGCCACCACCGAGTTCAAGAATCTTGAATTCTTCTACTTCCACAATTGCCCTTATGAGGGTGTGTGGAAGGACAATCGCCGACGTTTTTCCGAACGCACGCCGATGTGGGATGTGCTCCACAAATTCGGGCATGATTACAAGCTGGTGTTCGTCGGCGATGCTTCGATGAGCCCGTATGAAATCACCCATCCCGGCGGTTCGGTGGAGCATTTCAACGAGGAATCCGGTGCGATCTGGCTGCACCGCATGACGACCACCTACCCCGCCGCAGTGTGGCTGAACCCGGTGCCTGAGGAGCAATGGGGTTATTCGCAGAGCGTACGGATCATCAAGGAATTGCTGACCGACCGCATGTACCCGCTAACCCTGTCAGGGTTGGACGACGCGATGCGGGAACTGACGCGGAAACGGTGATCAGATTGACGGAGATCAAAGCAACGATTGAAACCCAGCGGTAAAAATTCCCCGACTTTCATCGAGGGAGTGCAAAAATGCCTGATCTTGTCACCTATGGGTACGCTTACCTGGTCATCGTCGCGATGGTATCGTTCATGTTTAGCCTGGGGCTGGTGAGCGTCTTGGATCGGGATCCAACACCACCCGGTTCGTGACCTTGCCGGTCGGGGCAAAGCGAGCAGCCAACCATCCTGAGCGGTGTATCTTTAGCGCTGCTGATGATGCCAGCCGCGCTCCGTGCGCGCATCAACACGATTGACGCAGATCGCTTTACTGTAGTATCCAACCAACACACTGGGTTGGAGAGAACGCGATGCGTGTTGTTATGGCCTTTGGCGTTCTGGCTTCGCTGCTATCAGCGTCTCCCGCGTTTGCAGGCGATTTGACGGTCAAGGTTACCGGCGTAAAGGCAAAGGGTGGCAACCTGCTCGTCGCCGTTTATGACAAGGCAACGCTGTTTCGCGCAAATCCACCGTTCGCCGGCGAAGCGAAAGTTTCTGCAGCGGGAGACGTAACCGTCACGATCAAGGATGTGGCCGCGGGCGACTATGTCGTGTCGGTGCTCCATGACGCCAATGATGACAAGAAAATGACGATGACCGATGGGCGCTTTGGTGAAGGCACCGCGCTCACCAATGCCGAGCAATTGCGTGGCCCGCCGAGCTTCGAAGTCAACAAGATTGCTATTCCAGCTTCGGGCACGGCGGTAACGATCGCAATGAGCTATCCAGAGGATCGGTCCGGCTGGTAACGGCCTCCGCTAGACGCCGTAACGATCAATCCCTTCAAACATCGTCACCACCGCCTGGCGCTCGTCGAGCGTCAGTTCGGGCCGCCAGATATCGAAAATCACAACGACGCGGTCATCCGGGCCTTCGTTCCAGGCTTCATGCTCGACCGTGTCGTCGAAGATCATCGTCTTGCCGACCTCCCATTCGCGCACCTCATTGCCGACGCGAAAGGCGCAACCCTCGGGCACGATCAGCGGCAGGTGGCAGATCAGCCGCGTATTAATCTGCCCGGTATGCGCCGGGATCCTGGCACCCGCACGCAGCAGCGAGAACATGATCGTTGGGGCGCGGGTGGTAATATGGCACAATGGCGCCTTGATCAGTGTCTCATAAGTGCGCGGTGCCCGCGCGACGTTGACGTTCACCGGCCCGCCATTCTCGAACAGATGCATCGTGCTCCATTCGGGGTTATCGTTCAGGCCATGAAATTCCGTACGCGGGCGGTCGGCACTGGTGGTGAGGTAAGGGCGAAACCCTTCTTCGGTTGCAAGCAGCTCGCTCAGTTCCTCGCGCATGGCGTCGGTTGCTGCTTCCACCTCGGCAATCCAGTCAAACTGCTCCCGCTCGTAAAACTGGATCTGCGGCAAGCCCGGAAAGTAAAAGATGGTCGGCTGCTGAAGATAGATTTGTTTATCGCCGAACATGATGTCGAGCGCCGTGCGGAACCGCTGCCCCCCAATTGCGGGACCACGACCAATCCAATCCTCCAGATAGGTGCGATACTCGGCGGACGCAGCCTTGGAGAGAGCTTCGGCCCGCTCCACTTCGCGCGCCAGATCGGCGGGCAGTTGCTTGCCCTGTGCAAGGCCGATTGCGCGCTCGTAAAAGCTTGTCGCCCCCCTAGGGTCTTTACCGGCAGCGCAGCAATCGCCCTTCAGGATCAATGCGCGAATATTGGCGGGGTCGATCTTTAGCGCAGAATCTACCGCGTGCTCTTCCGCTGCCACATCGTTGGTGCCTTTGCAGGCCAGGGCAAGCAGCAGCCAGATCTGGATGTTGCCCCGGCCCGTTGCGGTTACCTGTTCGAGTGACTGCCGCGCCTGCGCTGCATCGCCGCGTTGTAACGACGCCGCTGCGCTGCGGACCAGCGATTCGATCTGGGCGATATCAAGCGCCACCGAGCGTCTCGGGATAGATCAGGAAAGGCGCGCGTAGGCTGGCCCAAGCCAATTCATCGGGCAGCGTGAGGGCATCGAGATCGGTTGCACTCGCACCCGCATCATCCACCCATTCGCGCAGGCCCGGCCCGCCATTGATGACATCAATCGCGAGCTTGCCGAATTCATACTCGTAAGGAAAATCGCGCCAAAGGTCGTAACCCGGGTAAAGCGCGCGGATTGCCTTGAAGCCCAGCGCCTGTACCCGCCATGGCTGGAAGGCGGCGTGATCGTACCCTGGCCCTTCGGCATGGATATGGACACCGTTGCAGAGCTGGCCGACATGTTTGTGAAAGGTCGGCTGAAACCAGATATCGCGCAGAATGCAGCCCCTCAACCATTCGGGCGCAAGCGCTTGCATCTTCGCGATCACCGCCTTGGCGTCGATATCAGGCGCGCCGAACAGCTCGAGCGGCCGCGTCGTGCCGCGTCCTTCTGACAGCGTCGTCCCTTCCAGCATCACCGTGCCGGGATAGCCACGCGCCATGTTGACGTTGGGCGCATTGGGGCTGGGGTTGATCCACACCCGATCGGTCGGCCAGCCGAAGCCCGGCGCGGCGTCAGGCGCCCAGCCCTCCATCTCGATCACCCGGTAATCGACGTCGAGCTTGTAGTGCGCGATGAACCAGTGGCCGAGCTCCCCAAGCGTCATCCCGTGCCGCATCGGCATCGGCCCCGCGCCCACAAAGCTTTCCCAGCCGGGGAGCAACGTCAACCCCTCGACCGGGCGGCCGATGGGGTTTGGGCGATCGAGCACCCAGACCGACTTGCCATGTTCGGCGGCGGCTTCGAGCACGTAAAGTAGCGTCGTCACAAAGGTGTAGATGCGCGTGCCGAGGTCCTGCATGTCGACCAGCATCACGTCGAAGGTGCTCATTGACTGGCCGGTCGGGCGGCGGACCTCGCCATACAGGCTGAACACGGGGATATTGTAAGTCGGATCGGTGAAGTCAGGCGACTCCATCATGTTATCCTGCAGATCGCCCCGCACCCCGTGCTGCGGCCCGAACATCGCCGAGACATTGAGGCCGCACTCCACAAGCGCATCCAAGCTATGGGTCAAGTTTTCAGTGACCGAAGCAGGATGCGCGAGCAGGGCAACACGCTCGCCCTCCAGCGGTTTACGAAGGGCGGGGTCGGCGAGGAGGCGATCGATACCGAATTTCATGGTGCTGTTTTACACTCCCCTGCTCCCCCGGCGAAGGCCGGGGCCCAATTGCGACCGGCCCGCTGCTGGACCCCGGCCTTCGCCGGGGAAGCGGGATGGGTCAAGAGGGGTCGGCTTTCGGCAATTCGACCGCAAAAGCATCGGCGTGGTGGAAATCCGGAGCCCCGGACGCATGCGCAAGTGCCCAGTATGATTTCGTGCCATTGGTCTCTTCGATGACGGCGGACAGCGCCAAATGGGAAGCGCCGTCCTTCCAATGTTCGGTGAGATCAATTTCCGTGCCCAGCTTGAACAATCCGTTTCGCGAGGCATGAACTACCGGATCGGGAAGCCAAGTCGCTGCACGCATCCCGTTACGATACCAGTCGAAAAAATAAGAAGCCCATGCGCCAGATGGCGAGAAGTTGTATTCGGTATAGCCAGCTTGAGGATGCCCTATAAAGGCTTCGAAACACGTATGCTTCCAAAGCTCGTCAGTCCGGAGAGGGCTTGCGGGGGCCGGCCAACGCAGCAAATCCAACCTTCCGGCAACCGAATACTGAAGCAATAACGAGCCCGCCGACTGCTGAGTTGATACCGTAACGCTAGGCACCACACGGCTCGGAAAATCCGGATGAGGCACTAGCTCATAAACCCCCATCACAGCTTCCCCGGCGAAGGCCGGGGCCCAGTAGCGACCCCGTTCATGGCAGCGCGATCCGATCGTACAGATCGTTCCAGTCCGGGTTGAGCCCCTCGATCTCGCGCAGCTTCCAAGCCCGTTTCCATTCCTTCATCCGGTATTCACGCTGGCGGGCGCTCATCAGGTCTTCGTGCGCTTCGTACCAAACCAGCATTTTGCACCCGTAGCGTTTGGTGAAGCCTTCGACCATGCCGTTGCGGTGTTCCCAAACGCGCCGTGCCAGATTGTCGGTCGAACCGAGATATAGCGTACCGTTGCGTTGGCTGGCCATGATGTAGACATAGGCTTGCTCATTGATCATCAGCGTTTTCGCTACTGGACCCCGGCCTTCGCCGGGGAAGCCGAAAGGATCTTTGAGGGGTCAACCGCCCACCACTCACATCCCGATCAACGCGAACTCCACGCCCATCACCGTGTAAATCGCCAGCCAATATCCGCCATCGATCAGAAACAGCTTCAGCGACTGCCGTGAGAACAGGTAATTCACCCCGATCGCCGGGATGATGAAGCCAAGCGCCACGCCCGATGCGATCATCACCTTCGTCGCAAAATCGAGGCCGGGATAGGTTGCGAGCGTGTGATCGAGGATGAACGCTGCGATCAGGTTCAGCACGAAAGTAAGTCCAAAGATCAGCGGCATATTGCCATTCTTCATGGTCTCGTCCGACAACCCTCGCTCCGCCTGCCATGCCTTGCCGAACAGCGGCCCATACCAAATGCCCCCGATCAGGAAACCGCTGACGGCGGCCACCAAGATCGCGATCCAGTGAATTGGCGTTCCCATGTTATTCTCCCCCTTGCCTCGATGAAAGCTAGCCGCACGAAACGGCGACGGGAAGCGCCCTGTTCAAAACGCGCGCAAACCCCTATGTGCGCCGCTTCGCATGGCAACAATTCTCCCCTCCCCGCCGAAAATTGGCATGGTCTCGCTCGGCTGTCCCAAGAATCTGGTCGATAGCGAGCGGATCCTCACCAAGCTGCGCAGCGACGGCTATGCGATGTCGGCCGATTATGCAGGTGCCGACGTCGTCCTGGTCAACACCTGCGGCTTTCTCGATTCCGCCAAGGAGGAATCACTGGAAGCGATCGGTGAAGCGATCGCCGAGAATGGCCGAGTGATCGTCACCGGTTGCATGGGCAAAGAAGCGGCGATGATCCGCGCGAAATTCCCTAACGTGCTCGCCGTCACGGGGGCGCATCAATATGAGGAAGTCGTCGGCGCGGTTCATGAGGCAGCGCCGATGCCGCCCAGCGCTTTCCTGAACCTAGTGCCAGACAGCGGGCTGAAACTCACCCCGCGCCATTACAGCTATCTGAAGATTTCCGAAGGCTGCAACCACCGCTGCGCCTTTTGCATCATCCCGTCGCTCCGGGGAGATCTCGTCAGCCGCCGCCCCGATGCGATCCTGCGCGAGGCAGAAAAGCTGGTTGAAGCGGGCACGCGCGAACTGCTGGTCATCAGCCAGGATACATCGGCCTATGGGCTTGATATCCGCCATCAGCCGCGCGAATGGTATGGCCGCGAGGTGCGTGCCCACATGACCGATCTGGCGCGTGAGCTTGGGTCGCTAGGGGCGTGGGTGCGGCTCCATTATGTCTACCCCTATCCGCATGTCGACCAGGTAATCCCGCTGATGGCCGAGGGGCTGGTGACGCCTTATCTCGACATCCCTTTCCAGCATGCCAGCCCCAATGTGCTGCGCGCCATGAAGCGCCCGGCGAACGACGCCAAGGTGCTCGAGCGTATTCGCAACTGGCGTGCGATTTGCCCCGATATTGCGATCCGGTCGACCTTCGTTGTCGGCTTCCCCGGCGAAACCGAAGCGGACTTCGCCTATTTGATGGAATGGCTCGAGGAAGCGCAACTCGACCGGGTCGGTGCATTCCGCTTCGAACCCGTGGAAGGAGCCAGCGCCAACGCCCTGCCCGATCCGGTGCCGGAAGCAGTCAAGGAAGAACGCTATGCTCGGCTGATGGAACTCACCGCCCGCATTTCAGCCGAGAAGCTGCAGGCCAAAGTCGGCCGCACGCTCGACGTGATCATCGATGCGGTCGATGACGAGACCGGCGGCGCTACTGGCCGGTCGAAGGCCGATGCGCCGGAAATCGACGGTGAGGTTCATCTGCGCGATGCTGGACATTTGGCGCAAGGCGATATCGTGCCCGTCGCCATTGAAGATGCCGACGAGCACGATTTGTACGGGGTGCCGGTTTAAGCCGTCTTGCCCCGCCGCAGCAGGTCGAACGCGATCAGATGCGCGGTGAAGGTAACACTCACGCCGAACATCGGGATCAGCGCGAAGGGCAGCAAGCGGACATTCGCCATCGACGGCGGATCGGTGAATGAGAAGAAGATGCCCGTCGCCATCGCCACGATCAGGTCGATCGCGCCGAACAAGTGCACTGCCCAGTACCGCCAGCGGACGAAGGGCAGCGCCAGTGCGATCAGCGCGAATATGCCCGCAAGCAAGTCACCCGTCCCGCCATCGAGCACAAGGGTTGGCGGCAGCGCACCATTGGCGCCGAACACGAAAAACAGCCCCGCCGCACCAATCCGCCAGGCGTGGAACAAGGTGAGCCGCCTCAATCCGACCTCCTCGAACCAGCGGCGGAGGCCAGAGCTGGTCGAATAGGCAATCATCGGCAGCGTAATGCCGGTCGCCGTAATCAACGGCACCCCGATGTTCGGCATCGCCGTCAGCCAACCGGCAATGGCCGCCGCCGAGATCGCCGCCGCCCATATCAGCAGCACCACAAGGATGATTTGCCCTGCCCGTTGGGGTCGTTCGTAGGTAGTCGCCATAGTCATTCTCCTGTAGTTACACGTTTCAGCTTACAAAAAGTTAGATCGAAGCCAGCTGATCAAGCGCCGGGCGGATATCGGCCCAACCATGCGGGGCCAGACGATCGATCGTATCGGCTTGCGCGGCCCGCCAGAGTGGCATTGCCAGCGCGAGCTTGGCGCGCCCCTGCGCGGTCAACGTCAGGCCGCGTACCCGCTTATCCCCATCGCCCGGTGCCGATCGGATCAAGCCGTCCGCTTCGAGTGGCAACAGATTGCGCGTCAGGGTGGTCCTTTCGAGCCCAAGCCCGTCGGCCAGCGCACCGATGCTCGCAGATCCCTCCTGATTGAGCCCCGCCAGGATGGCGAACTGCCCCGATGTCAGTTCAATCGGCCGGAGTGCCGCATCATAGCGTCGCGCCAAGGCTCGCGCCGCACGCTGGGTGTTCAAACAAACGCAATCGGTGCCGATTTGCTGGGGCGTTAGAAGGGTTTGGTCATCCATGCACCCAATTTAGGTGCATATACACGTTGATTCAAGCCCCGCCGCGACGCTCACTGCGATAATAGCTGAAGGTCAGGAAAATCGATGTCGCGCCAAGCAAATGCCATACTGCGTGGCCCTGCAACAGGCTCGTGGGCGCGCAGACGATGCCGTTCTGATCGAGGTTCCAGATCGTGAACGCCACTGCCTTGGCAACAATCCCCGCGATGTAAAAACCGATGATCACTCCTGCGCGACGCGGCCGCGCGAACGCCATTTCTACGATGATCGCCGATACCAGCAGCACCAGAAACAGCCAGCGCCGGACCTCGGGCTCGACGATCAGTGCCGTGACCAGCGCGGCGCATAGCGCCACATAGAGCATGATCGCTCGACTATCGGGGATTCGTAGCCATTTCGAAAGCCCGCTCACCAGCATGAACGACCCGACCAGATACATGCCGAGCACATCGAAAAACTGGCCCCACAGCGTCAGCGTTGCATGGAGCAGCACCGATCCCAACCCCACCGAAATCGCAGTAATGCCGAAGACCGTCGCGGCGCTGCGCGGCATCGCGGACGACCATTGCCGCGCGTTCGCCAGAACGATCATCAAGAAACCGGCAAACACATAGCCATAGGATGACCAACTGTTCGCGGGCTGGACGATCAGCGAACCGACGCGCGGCATTTCGCAGAAACAGCGCGTGGTGGTGCAGGTGGCGGGTGCATATTGCGCATAATTCGGCCCGAGCACCGACAGAATTGTAACAATGCCGAGCGCGGCGCCGGCCGCCAGAATAAGCGCGGTCGTCATCTGGCGCACGCTGATCGGCTGCATCATTCATTCCCCTCGTTTCTCGCCCCGATGACGGGATCACCCAACCAGCGTAGCGCTATCGGCCAGATCGACAAGCGTCCCTCTGGCGCGCGGCCGCGTGATCTGTAAGGTCGCGCCGTCAACGTTTCATGGAAGTGTCATCCCATGCGTCTTCGTTTTGCCATTCCAGCGCTTGCCCTGCTCGCTGCCGCCCTACCCGCATCGCTGAACGCCCAGCCGATTACGCCTGCCGAAGTCGCGAAGATCGACGCCATCGTCGCGCAGAGCCTATCGCGCACCGGCGTTCCTTCCGCCTCGATCGCGATTGTTCGCGGCGGCGAGATCGTGTTCTCCAAAGCCTATGGCAAGCAATCCGAAACGATCCGCACGGCGCGTATCGATGCGCCCTATCAGATCGCATCGGTCTCAAAGCAATTTACCGCCGCGGCGCTGTTGCTGCTGGAGGATCAGGGGAAACTTAGCCTTGATGACAAGGTCAGCCAGTATTTGGCGGGCATCAGCGATGGCGACAAGATCACGCTGCGACAGCTGCTGAACCATACATCGGGGCTGCAAGATTATTGGCCGCAGGATTACAGCTTTGCCGCAATGGCAACGCCAACGACCCCGCAAGGCATCGTCGATCGCTGGGCGAAAAAGCCACTCGATTATGTGCCCGGCACACAGTGGCAATATTCGAACACTGGCTATGTCGTGGCCGGCATGATCATCGAGAAGGTGGCGGGCATGCCGATGCTCGATTTTCTCCAGAAACACGTTTTCAAACCGCTGGGGATGAAGGTGATCAGCCAGGATGTGGCGATCGGCCCCAATTACCCGCAGGGCTATCAGCGATTCGCGCTGGGGCCGGTGCGTGTCGAGAAACCAGCCGCCGCCGGCTGGCTGTTCGCGGCCGGTGAATTGTCGATGTCGGCCACTGATCTTGCGAAGTGGAATATCGCCCGCATGAACCGGTCTCTGCTGCCCGCCGATGATTGGGCCGCGCAAGAAACGCCGACCAAACTCGCCGATGGCAGTGCCACCAATTATGGATTGGGCGTCACCGTCGGTACCGCCAACGGCCACCGTTTCGTCGAACATAGCGGTGAAGCGGTGGGGTTCCTTTCGGAAAACATCGTTTTTCCGGACGACAAGGTCGCCATCACGGTGCTGGTCAACAGCGATTTCAGCAACGCTTTCACAGCCATCGCTGGACAAGTCACTGACCTGATCCTGCCGCCTGCCCCGGTCGATACCACCGAAGCGACCAAAACGGCGTCGGCACGAAAGCTGTTTGATATGCTGCGCACCGGCACCCTGGATCGCAAGCTGATGACCGAGAATGCCAATTACTATTTTACCGATATCGCGCTGGGCGATTACCGCCAGTCGCTGACCGCGCTTGGCGAACCCAAGTCGTTCGAGGCGGTTCGCAAGCCGCGTGCGCGTGGCGGCTTTATCAATCGCAATTATCGGGTGGTGTTTGACGGGCAGACGCTCAACATCATCACCTACAGCGAGCCCGGCGAGAATGGCCGGTTCGAACAGTTTCTGGTGATGCCCACGCAATGACGGACTTTTCTGCGCTCCTTCAGCCCGATCGCGGCCAGCCTGCTCGGTTCATCGAAGTTGTCCACCCCGATCAATTCGAAAACTGGCTTACCAAACAGCCGCCGCGCATCCGCAGCGTGGTGGGCGCACACAAGATTACCGGCAAACCGGGCAATCGTGCATTGCTGCCCGGCGACGGCCCGGAGGATTGGCACGCGCTGCTAATCTGTAACGAGGCGGAAAACTCGCCCTGGCGGATCGCTTCGCAGGGTGACGTGCTGCCCGAGGGCACCTATCGACTGAAGGACGGGTCGGTCGGCGCGGCGGGGCTCGGATGGATGCTCGCGCAGCACCGGTTCGATCGTTACCGCAAACCCGAGCCAGAGGCGCCCCGCGTGCTGTTGACCGGTGATCCTGCACGGATCGAGGAAACCGTGCGGTTGGCTGAGGCAACCGCGAAGGTGCGCGATCTCGTCAATACCGGTGCGTCCGATATGGGGCCCGCCGAACTCGAAGCCGAAGCGATAGCACTCGCCGCGATGCACGGCGCAACGATCACCGTCACGCGCGGGGATGCCCTCGCGCAAGGCTTTCCGATGATCCACATCGTCGGCCAGGCCGCAACGCGACAGCGCGCGCCCCGGCTGATCGAGCTCGAATGGGGTGATCCTGCGCATCCCCGGCTGGCGGTGATCGGCAAGGGCGTATGCTTCGATTCGGGCGGGCTTGATATCAAACCGTCGGCGGGCATGCGTCTGATGAAAAAGGACATGGGCGGGGCTGCGCACGCATTGGCGCTGGCCGGGCTGATCATGGGGAGCCGACTGAAGGTGCGGCTGCATTTGCTGATCCCGGCGGTCGAGAACGCGATCGCGGGCAATGCGTTTCGCCCCGGCGATGTCCTGCCGACGCGCGCTGGTTTGACGGTCGAAAACACCAACACCGATGCCGAGGGGCGCCTGATCATGGGCGATGCGCTGACCAAGGCGGGGGAGGCAAAGCCCGATCTGATCCTCGATTTTGCGACGCTGACGGGCGCGGCGCGGGTGGCGCTCGGCCCTGATTTGCCCGCCACCTTCGCCAATGATGACGCCATCGGCGACGCGATGCTGGCGGCCGGTCGAGAGGTGCTCGACCCGCTCTGGCGGCTGCCCCTGTGGGACGGGTATGACGAGATGCTGAAATCGGACATCGCCGACATGGTCAACGCGCCAGAAGGCGGGTTTGCCGGCTCGATCACCGCCGCGCTGTTCCTGCGCCGCTTTGTGCCGAAGGATACACCCTGGGTGCATCTGGACACGTTCGCGTGGCGGCCCGTGGCCAAGCCGGGTCGGCCGAAGGGCGGCGAAGCGCTTGGCCTGCGGGCGAGCTGGGCAATGCTGAAGGCGCGATATTCGGGGGGCTAATCGACCGGTTTGGCCGGAAGACGACCAAGCGTCATTGGCCTTTGCGCCGAAGGAACGCTTTGGCAACGTGGCGGGTTAAGCCTCCATCGCCCGCTCGGCATTCGCCCGGCCGATTGAAGGAGCACCGACATGCTGTGGACCCTGGTACTGATCCTGTTCGTTTTGTGGGCGCTCGGCGTCGGATTTCACATTGCCGGTGGTTTGATCCATTTGTTACTGGTGATTGCGGCGATCGTGATCGTGTTTCGTCTGATCACGGGTCGGCGCGCCGTTTAGAGCGCAGCGGCAGCGATAATCGGGACGAAATTCGCTGCGGTCAGGCTGGCGCCGCCAACCAGGGCACCATCGACATCAGCGGTTGCCAGCAAGCCCGGCGCATTATCGGCAGTGACGGACCCGCCATATAACAGGCGAAATTGAGCCGCTCTCGGTCCCGTTAGCTCGGCCAGCTTAGCGCGGATCGCCGCGTGCATTGCCGCGACATCGGCGACACTGGCGACCTTGCCCGTACCAATCGCCCAAATCGGTTCATAAGCAATGGCAAGTTTGGCAGGATCGGCATCGCCGGGCAGCGACAGTTCGAGCTGGGAAGCGACAACGGACTCGGCATGGCCTGCTTCACGCTCAGCCAGCGTTTCGCCGACGCAGAGGATGACGTGCAGGCCCGCCGCCAAGCCGGCCATCGCTTTGGCCTGCACATCGGCATCGGTTTCGCCCTGCATCGCGCGGCGTTCACTATGGCCGACGATCGTCAACCGCGCGCCCGCCTCGCACAGCATGGCGGCCGACAGTGATCCGGTGAAGGCGCCCGATGGCCTGGCGTGCACATCCTGCGCCCCGATGATTAGACCGCCCGCGTGCGCCGCTGCAGGTGCGATCAGCGTGGCGGGCAGCGCGAGACCGACATCAACCTTCGGATAGTCCTGTCCAGCCTGTGCAATCGCATCGATTTCAGCCAGAGATGCTAGGCTGCCATTCATTTTCCAGTTCCCGACAATCAGCTTGCGCATTTCGTGCTATTTTCCCCAACGGACCGATGGTGCGAGTTCGGCATGGACTGCCTGACCACTTCGATAACGCTCGTACAGTGACGCACAAGCTTGAAGCGACCCGCAACGCTGCGTAAAGCGTTGCCACATCTCCACAGGCCATGAACGGTTTTCCCCACGCATGCTTAGCTTTTTCCGCCGGTTCATCAATTCGCGCCTGGGGCTGATCGTCACCTTCGCATTCCTGGCGATCATCGCGGTTGCCTTTGCCCTTGGTGATGTGACCGGTTTGTCGAGCGGTACACGCGTTGCTTCGGGCACGGGCATTGCTCGGGTCGGCACGGCCGATGTCAGCGTCGATGAGGTGAAGCGCCGCACACAAGATGAAATGCAGAATTTCCGCCAGCGCCAGCCGACACTGGATATCATCCAGTTCGTTAATGGCGGCGGCTATGACGCTGCGCTTGAGCGGCTGATCGACGCCGTGGCGCTGGGGCAGTTCGGCCAAAAGGTCGGCATGGTCGTCAGCAAGCGTGCGGTCGACGGCCAAATTGCCAGTGTCCCCGATCTGCAGGGGCCGGACGGCAAGTTCAGCCAGGCGAAATATGAAACACTGCTCAGCCAGCGCCGGATTACCGATGCCCAGATCCGTGCCGATATCGTGCGCAGCACCCTGGGCCAGCAACTGATCAGCCCGACCGAAGGCGCGGGCCAGGTGCCGCTCAACTTTGCCTCTCCCTATGCCGCGCTGCTGCTTGAAAAGCGCGCCGGGCTGGTCGGCTTTGTGCCAACCAATGCCATCGGCCCCGGCGACCGCCCCACTGAGGCTGAGGTTGCGACCTATTACAAGCGCAATGCCGCGCGATATACCGTGCCCGAGCGCCGCGTGATCCGCTACGCCATGATCACCCCCGATCGCGTCAAGGCAGCCGCCACGCCCACGGAGGCGGAAATTGCCGCCGCGTACAAGACCCAGGCCGCACGCTTTGCAGCCAGCGAAAAGCGATCGCTCGCACAGGTGGTTATCGGCGACAAAGCGGGTGCCGATGCACTGGTCGCAAAGGTCAAAAGCGGGGTCGGCATCGATGTCGCCGCCCGCGCGGCCGGCCTTGAAGCCGCCACGCTGAAGGACATCGACAAAGCGGGCTATACAGCCCAGACCTCTACCGAGATCGCCAATGCAGTGTTCGCTGCGGCACGCGGTAGCATCGTCGGGCCGATCAAGTCGCCGCTCGGCTGGACGATTATACGCGTAGATAGTGTTCAGCAAATCGCGGCCAAATCGCTCGATCAGGCGCGCGCCGATCTGACCAAGGAAATCGGTGCGCAAAAGCTCGCCACCATGCTGACGGATCTGCGCGACCGGATCGATGATGCGATCGCTGACAATGCCACATTCGCTGAAATTGTCAGCGACCAAAAGTTGCAGGCAACCAGCACTGTACCGATCATCGCCGATGGCCGTGATCCCGAAAACAGCACGGTGACGCCAGACCCTCGACTCGCCCAGGTCGTCGTCGCCGGTTTTGCCGCCGAACAAGGCGACGATCCGCAATTGGCACCCGTGGGCCAGGATGGCAGCTTTGCCGTCGTCTCGCTCGATCGCATTCTGCCCGCTGCGCCGCCGCCGCTCGCCAAGATTTCCAATTTGGTGGTTCGTGATTTCGCGATCAGCCGCGCGCTCCGCAAGGCGCGGGCGATTGCCGTGGATATCGTCGCCAAAGCCAATAAGGGCGTGCCGCTTGCTCAGGCCGTTGCGCAATCACCGATCAAGCTACCCGATATTCGCCCGGTCGCATCCTCGCGCGCCCAGCTTGCGGCGGATACCAAGGGCGCACCGCCGCCGCTGGTGCTGCTGTTCAGCATGGCCGGCAAAACCGCCAAATTGCTCGAAGCCCCCAATCAGTCGGGCTATTATGTCATCTATCTCGACCAGATCGAGCGCGCGGGCGCCGTGACCAACCCGCAATTGTTGCGGGCGATGCGGGGCGATCTGAGCAAGGTGATCGGTCGCGAATTCGTCCGGCAATTCGCCAATGCCGTCCAAAAGGATGTCGGGGTGAAGAAGAACGATGCGATGATTGCCCAGACCCGCAAGGAATTGTTGGGCGAGCGCTGAGCACAGGCATGGGCTTGGGCGCAGTAACACCGGGAATCGCCGGAATCGAAGCGGCGCATACCGCGCTTGCGGCTGGTCGCCCCGCCTTGCTTTGGCGGCGCCAGATTGCCGATACCGACACGCCGGTCGCCGCCGCGTTGAAGCTGATCGAGCCGGGTCGTGGTGATTTTCTGCTCGAATCGGTGGAAGGCGGCGCGATTCGAGGGCGCCACAGCCTGATCGGTCTGGCGCCCGACCTGGTGTTTCGCGCCGATGGCGATCAGGCCGCGATCAACCCGCACTGGCAGACCGATCGCGACGCCTTTAGCCCATGTGCCGAACCGACGCTGACAGCGCTGCGCGGGCTGGTAACCGATTGCCTGATGGATGTTCCCGCCGAATTGCCCCGCGCATTGGCATGTCTGGTCGGTTATTTCGGCTATGAAACCGTAGGGCTTGTCGAAAAGCTGAACCGCCCGGATGTCGATGCGCTGGGATTGCCCGACATGATGTTCGTCCGGCCCACGGTGATCCTGATCTTTGATCGGCTCGCCGATGCCTTGTTCATCGTCGCACCGGTATGGCCCGATGCTTCGCACAACGCCGATGCGATCATCGCTGCGACAATCGACCGGATCGAAGGCACCGCGGCGCGCCTTGCCAATGCGTCATTGCCTGCCCCGGCGCGGTGTGGCCCCAGCGACGTCGCGCTGACCCCGGTGCTGCCCGCGGGGCGCTATGGCGAGATGGTGGCGGCCGCGAAGGATTACATTATCGCGGGTGATATCTTTCAGGTCGTGCTTGCCCAGCGCTTCACCCTGCCCTTCACGCTCCCGTCGTTCGAGCTTTACCGCGCGCTGCGCCGGATCAATCCCTCGCCTTTCCTGTACCATCTCGATCTGCCGGGATTTTCCCTTACGGGATCAAGCCCAGAAATCCTCGTGCGCGTGCGCGATGGCGAAATCACGATCCGCCCGATCGCCGGCACCCGCCCCCGCGGCAAAACGGCGGCTGAAGACGAGGCGAACCGCGCCAGCCTGCTCGCTGATCCCAAGGAACGCGCCGAGCATTTGATGCTGCTCGATCTGGGCCGGAACGATACCGGGCGTGTCGCGGAAGCCGGTAGCGTGCGGGTAACCGACAGCTATACCGTCGAATTCTACAGCCATGTCATGCACATCGTCTCCAACGTTATCGGGCGGCTGGATGCGCGGCATGATGCGATCGACGCGCTGCTCGCCGGTTTTCCTGCCGGCACAGTGTCCGGCGCGCCCAAGGTTCGCGCTTGCCAGATCATCGCCGAACTGGAGCCTGAAGTGCGCGGCGCCTATGCAGGCGGTGTCGGCTATTTCTCGCCCGACGGGTCAATGGACAGCTGCATCGTCCTGCGCACCGCGATCGTCAAGGATGGGGTAATGCACGTCCAGGCAGGCGCCGGAATCGTTGCTGACAGCGACCCTGCCTATGAACAGCGCGAATGCGAGGCGAAGGCCGGCGCTTTGCTCGCGGCTGCCCGAGAGGCGATCAGTCGCGCTTCATCCGCTGGTTTCGGGCAGTAACGTCAAGCGATCAGCGCGGTTCGCGGCGATCCTGCTGGGCTTCACGGCGCTCGGCGGACCAGCGCTGGATCAGCTGCTGGGTGCAGCCGGTCTGGCCGCCAGTACCCGTGGTCGAGCAGCTGTCTGGAAGGCCGCTTGCGTCGCGCGATGCGTCGTCCAAGCCGGCAACGCGGCTAGCCCATGCGCGGTTGCTGGCGGAAGGTGCCAGTGTGCGGAGTTCCTTGGGGATCCGGTAAGGCTCGTCAATCGTCTGGCAGACAACGATTTCACCGTTAGTCGATTCGGGGCATGTCGCGCCGGGAGTCAGCGTGATGCTGCGGATCTTGGCGGGCGGAGCACTCGTAATCGGTGCGTCCTGCGCGAGCGCTGCGTTGCCGCACGACAGTGACAGCAGGGCTAGGATGATCCGACGACGCATACTCCGTACTCCCAGATTTGGAACAGAATCGATCCGTTTCCGATATGATCAAGACCTACAATAGTCCCGCTCGATGTCCACATTATTGCGACGATGCGTCAACCGGTTGCGCTGGGGAATGCATCGGCTACAAGCCCGCCGCATGATCCTCGTCATCGACAATTATGACAGCTTCACCTGGAACCTGGTCCATTATCTGATGGAGCTGGGCAGCGACGTGCGCGTCGTCCGCAATGATGCGCTGACAGCCGCGGAAGCGATCGCCAGCAATGCCCATGCGTTTCTGATCTCGCCCGGCCCCAAGACGCCAACCGAGGCAGGCATCTCGCTCGATCTGGTCGCGGCGTGCGCTGATGCGGGCAAGCCCCTGCTCGGCGTGTGTCTGGGCCATCAGGCGATCGGCCAGCATTTCGGCGGGCAAGTGGTGCGCGGCGGGCTGATGCACGGCAAGACATCGCCGGTAACGCATGACGGCACCGGGCTGTTCGCGGGCCTCCCCTCGCCTTTCACAGCGACGCGCTATCACTCGCTGATCGTGCAGGATATTCCTGCCGATCTGGTCGTCAACGCGACGGCGGACGACGGATCGGTGATGGGATTTCGCCACGCCACGCTGCCGATCCACGGCGTGCAATTTCACCCCGAAAGCATCGCGACAGAACACGGCCATGCCATGCTCGCTAATTTCATGGCCATAGCAGGGCTTCGGCCTAAGGCGCTGGCATGACGGTTCTCGTCTGCCTGCCCGACCCCGCGACGCCGATGGCGCAGGACGTCGCCGCCCAGGCCTTTGCGGATATCCTCGACGCGCGGACATCCGAAGACGCGATCGCCGATTTCCTGATCACGCTGAGTGACCGCGGCGAAACGAGCATCGAGATTGCAGAGGCCGCCCGCGCGCTGCGGGCAAGGCTGATCCCGATCGAGGCACCCGGCAGCGCGGTGGATGTCTGCGGCACTGGCGGTGACGGGCACCATACGCTCAACGTATCGACCGCTGTGTCGCTGGTGGTGGCAGCCGCCGGCGTGCCCGTTGCTAAGCACGGCAACCGAGCAGCGTCGAGCAAGGCCGGTGCAGCCGATACGCTCGAGGCGCTTGGGCTCGACATGGACCGTGCCGGACGGCTGGCCGAGGCAAGCCTGCGCGATCTGGGCATCGCATTCCTGTTTGCTGCCAATCACCACCCGGCGATGAAGCGCATCACGCCCATTCGCCGCCGGATCGGCAAGCGCACGATTTTCAACTTGATGGGGCCACTCGCCAATCCGGCGGGCGTATCGCGTCAGCTGATCGGGATCGCGCGGCCCGATTATGTGCCCGTCTATGCCGAGGCATTGGCTCAACTGGGCACCGAGGCGGCACTGGTCGTGTCGGGCGAAGAAGGGCTGGACGAACTTTCCGGTGCCGGGCCAAGCGTCGTCGAGAGCATCGGGGCCATCGCGTTGCCGTCACGCGTTTCGCCCGAAGATGCAGGGCTGCCCCGCCACCCGATATCGGCACTGCGCGGCGGTGATCCCGCGCATAATGCGGCAGCGCTTCGGCGGCTGTTGCTTGGGGAGACCGGCGCGTATCGTGATGCCGTATTGCTCAATGCGGCGGCCGCGCTGATGGTAGCCGCCCGCGTCGAGACGCTGGCCGAGGGCGTGGAGGAAGCGCGCGAAGTGCTCGATAACGGCCTTGCCAACACGCTGCTCGATTGCTGGATCGCCTATTCATGACGACGATTCTCACCCGTATCCTCGAGACCAAACGTGCCGATGTGGCGGCGCGCAAGGCGTGCATCTCGCTTGCAGATCTTGATGCGCGGATTGCAGAGCAAACGCCCCCGCGCGGCTTTCGAGCGGCGCTCGATGCGCGTGCCGAGCATGGTCCGGCGTTGATCGCAGAAATCAAGAAGGCCAGCCCCTCCAAGGGCCTGATCCGCGAGCATTTCGATCCGCCCGCACATGCCATCGCCTATCAGGCAGGCGGGGCCGCGTGCCTGTCTGTGCTGACTGACGAGCATTGGTTTCAGGGCGCGGATGCCTATCTGGCCGCAGCCCGCGACGTCGTCACGCTGCCGGTGATCCGCAAGGATTTCATGATCGACACCTGGCAGGTGCCCGAATCACGCGCGCTTGGCGCCGATGCCATCCTGCTGATCATGTCCGCGCTCGATGACGAGGCGCTCGCCGAGATCGAGGCGGCGGCGATCGAGTGCGGGATGGACGTGTTGGTCGAGGTCCACGATGCCAAGGAGCTTGAGCGCGCGATGAGGCTCAAATCGCGGCTGATTGGCGTCAACAACCGCAATCTGCACGATTTCTCGGTCGATTTCTCGCACACCTACAGTCTGATCGCCAAGGCACCGGCCAGCTGCACTTTTGTGGCTGAAAGCGGGCTATCGACCCGCGCCGATCTCGACGCGATGACCGAAAAGGGCGTGCGCTGCTTCCTTGTCGGCGAAGCATTGATGCGCGCTGATGATGTCGAGGCAGCAACCCGGGCGCTGATCGGCGGATGAGCGAACTGACCCATCTCGATGCGCAGGGCGCCGCGCACATGGTCGATGTCGGCGCCAAGGCAGATACCGCGCGGCAGGCGGTCGCAAGCGGGCGGATCACGATGACGTCTGAGGCAGCTACTGCCATTCGCGACGGTGCGGCGAAGAAGGGCGATGTGCTGGCAGTCGCGCGTGTGGCTGGCATCATGGCCGCCAAACGCACCAGCGATCTGATCCCGCTGTGCCACCCCCTACCGCTCACACGCGTTGCCGTCGATCTCCTGCCAGACGAGACCGGCATAACCGTTACCGCAACGTGCGCGACGACCGGCAAGACCGGTGTCGAGATGGAGGCCATGACGGCTGTGTCGGTCACGCTGCTAACGATCTACGACATGGCCAAGGCGATCGACCGCGGCATGGAGATCGGCCCGATTCGCCTGATCGAGAAGAGCGGCGGCAAATCAGGCGACTGGCGCGCGTAGCCACCGGCAATTTAGCGCTGGTGCTGCACTGCAATATCGCGCACGCTTTGCGCGAGGCGATAGCAAGGGATCGAACGGCAATGGCTGATGCCGCAGGGGACCAAGAGATGACGGTGGCGACAGCGCCGTCCGCGCCTTCGCCCAGCTCCGTGACTCACACGCAGAAAACGAAAAAGATCCAGATCGTCGTGGTCGGCGGCGGTGCCGGCGGGCTCGGGCTTGTCGCGCGGCTCGGCAAGAAATTCGGGCGCAAGAAGTTCGACATCATCCTGATCGATCGCAATCAGACGCATATCTGGAAGCCGCTGCTGCACGAAGTCGCCGCCGGATCGCTCGACGCCAATCTGGACGAGGTCGGCTATCGCAGCCATGCCTATCGTTGGAACTACCGGTTTTTTGACGGATCACTGGAGGCGATTGACCGCGAGGCGCGGCAGGTTGTGATCGCGCCGATCCTGGATGAGACCGGGCGCGAAATCGTCGCGCGGCACCGGATCCGCTATGACTATCTCGTCATTTCGGTCGGTTCTGTCTCGAATGATTTCGGTACACCGGGCGTGCGCGAAAACGCCATCTACCTCGATGATCGCACCCAGGCGGACCGGTTCCGCAAACGGCTGCTCAACCAATGTCTGCGGGTGTCGCGGACGATGAGCGCCGATCCGACCGCCGATGCCCGCGTGCGGGTCGCGATCGTCGGCGGGGGCGCGACAGGGGTCGAACTTGCCGCTGAATTGTTCAACGCCGCCAAGGGTCTGGCCTATTACGGGCTGGAAGTGTTCGACGAGACGCGGCTGGATGTGACGCTCGTGGAAGCCGGTCCGCGCATCCTGCCTGCCCTGCCCGAAAACCTGTCCCAAGCCGCCACCGAAGAACTCGAGGCAATCGGTGTCACCGTGCTCACCGGACGGCAAGTGACTGAAATTACAGAAGAAGGGATCGCGACGTCGGACGGCACGTTCATTTCGGCCGATCTGCGGGTCTGGGCCGCGGGCGTGAAGGGGCCGGATTTCCTGCAAGGGATCGGCGGGCTGGAAACGACGCCGGGCAACCAGCTGATCGTGACCAAGACGATGCAAACCACCCGCGACGACCGCATCTTCGCGATCGGCGATTGCGCGCGCTTCGTGCCCGAAGGCGAGGAGCGCCCCATTCCCCCTCGTGCGCAGGCCGCACACCAGATGGCGGGAACGGCGTTCCACAATCTGTGTGCGCTGATTGGCGGCGGCAAGCTGCGCGGGTTCGTCTATCAGGACAAGGGATCGCTCGTGTCGCTCTCGCGCTTTTCTACCGTGGGCAGCCTGATGGGCAATCTGGTCGGCGGGCGGATGGCGGTGGAGGGGCGGATTGCGCGGCTCATCTATGTGTCGCTGTATGGCATGCACATCGTCGCCATTCATGGCTGGATCAAGGGCGTGGCGCTAATCGCGATGGGGAGGATCAACCAGGTCATCCGCCCGCGCCTGAAACTGCACTAGGCGCTCTGGCATGGCTGGCCTGCTGCCTGTTCTCGACGCGCAAGAGCGGCTGCTGGCGCTCGGAAGGCGGGTGGAAAGCGAAACGGTAGCGCTTTCGCTTGCGGCTGGTCGCTGGGCGTCGAGCGATATCGTAGCGCGCCGATCACAACCGGCGACCGATCTGTCGGCGATGGACGGCTATGCGATACGCTTTGCCGATCTGCCCGGTCCTTTCACGCTAATCGGAGAGAGCGCCGCCGGGCATGGCTTTGCAGGCACCGTTTCTTCCGGCGAGACGGTTCGGATTTTCACGGGAGCGGCGATGCCCGGAGGTACCGATACCGTGCTGGTGCAGGAGGAAGCAGCGCGCGACGGCAACTGCGTGCTTCTGATCGGCGAAGGCCCACCCGCGCTTGGGCGCAATGTCCGCACAGCCGGACTCGACTTCAACGAGGGCGAACTGCTGGTTGCGCGCGGTGCGCGGCTTACCCCGGCGCGGATCGCGCTCGCAGCGATCGCGGGACATGGCACGCTCGCGGTCAACCGGCGGGTGCGGATCGCCATTTTGACGACCGGTGACGAACTGGTGCCGCCCGGCGCGCCGATCGCGGCAGGCCAGGTGCCCGAGGCGAACGGGGTAATGTTGACGGCCCATCTCGCCGACTTGCCCGTCGACATCGCACTACCGCCGATCCAGCCCGATCGGCTCGACCAGATCACGGCCGCGATTGCCGCGATCGATGCCGATATCATCGTAACGATAGGGGGGGCGTCAGTCGGCGATCATGACCTGATCCGCCCCGCGATCGAAGCGGCGGGTGGCAGCATCGATTTCTGGCGAATCGCGCTTCGCCCAGGCAAGCCCATGCTGGCGGGCAAAATCGGTTCATCCGTGATCCTAGGTCTGCCGGGCAATCCGGTATCAGCCTTCGTCACGGCCCACCTGTTCCTGCGTCCGTTGATCGCCGCCATTGGCGGGGCGAGTACCCCCCTGGCCGCGACAGTTACGGCTACGCTTGGCACCGCCCTCCCGGCCAATGACCAGCGACAGGATTATCTGCGCGCGCGCTGGGAGGACGGGCGCGTCATCGCCGCGACCAAGCAGGATAGTTCGATGCTGAAAACGCTCGCGGACGCGGCGTGCCTAATCGTGCGTGCGCCCTTTGCCCTGGCAGCCGAACCGGGCGATGTCGTTGACATCATACCCCTTGCTTGACTTGATCGTTTTCGTTGCCTAAACGTTCGTTGTCTGTTCTGGACGGAGGAACGCCATGCTCACGCGCAAACAGCACGAGTTGATTTGCTTCATCAATGATCGCCTTGCCGATACCGGCGTTTCGCCTTCGTTTGAGGAAATGAAGGAAGCGCTCGACCTGAAATCAAAGTCGGGTGTGCACCGGCTGATCAGCGCGCTTGAAGAGCGCCAGTTCATCCGGCGCCTGCCCAACCGCGCGCGTGCGCTCGAAGTGCTGCGGATGCCCGATCGCCCCGAAAATACGCGCACTGCCAAGCCGAGCACCGCATCAACGATCCCGGCCAATATCCGTCCGATGCCCGAACCGGCTAACGACGTTATCGAAATCCCGCTGCACGGCCGGATTGCGGCGGGTGTGCCGATCGAGGCGTTCGAAGGCCACTCGATGCTGTCGGTACCTGCGGCATTGCTCGGTAATGGCGAACATTATGCGCTTGAAGTAGCCGGCGATTCGATGGTCGATGCCGGCATTCTCGACGGCGATTACGCGCTGATCCGCCGCACCGATGTGGCGCGCGACGGTGAGATCGTGGTCGCGCTGATCGAAGAAAGCGAAGCGACGCTGAAATATTTCCGACGCGAAGGCGCAATGGTCCGGCTCGATCCCGCCAACCGCGCTTATGATCCGCAGCGTTACGATCCGCGCCAGGTGCGCGTGCAGGGCAAGCTCGCCGGATTGCTCCGCCGCTACGACTAGAGTCTGATGACTTTACGTAGACCCGTTCGTTTCGAGCGAAGTCGAGAAACATGCCATAAGCTGTGTGCAGGGTGTCTCGACTTCAGCCCCTTGGGCTGAAGCCTGTCCTGAGCGGCTGGCTTCCCAGCCAGTCGAAGGGCTCGACACGAACGGAAAGTTGTAGTGATTCAATCCAAAGTCATGAGGCTCTAACGGACAACCCCGTTACCGGTTGCTGGCACCGCGACCAGCCATCGGTAGCCAGGGATGACGGTCACCCGGCTGGAACACGGTACGAACGCTGCCAGATCCGAGCGTAATCGATACCCCGCCAGTCCGGTACAGCGCCGGTCGATCGAGCCGCAGCCAGCGTGGCGTGCAGCGTCGGGGCAAGCGGCGATCACTGATGATTATATCGGCATTGCGACACGCCGCGATTAGCTCATCTACGGACATGCGATAGGGGCTGCGGGTCGCCACGATCCGCCAGCGCCGCCCGCCCGCTATCCGGTCGGCAATGCACAGATCGCGACTGCACCGTGCATCAGGCTGTTCCGACAACAGCAGAGGTTCGCCGTCTACGCCACTCGCCTCGGCCAACATCGACCGTGTATAATCCCCGGCGCGGTCGCGCAGCAGCGCGACATTGCCTTCTTCGGTGCGTAGCGCGACATGCCGACCGTCGCCGGTGATCAGCAGATCGGGTGGCGGCGTCATCAGGCTCCAGCCTGCGCCGATCAGCAGCGGCAGCACGCCTGCCCAGCGCGCGCGGGTGCGCCACAGCGCAATCCAGAGCCCGCCGATGACGATCAGCGCAAATGCCCCGCCGGGCATGCTCGGCAGTGTGGCCACTGCTCCCGGCACCGCTGAAACGGCATGCGCGATCATCAGCAGCAATTGCAGCGCCAGCTCCACCAGCCACCAGATTGGCGCGCCGATGCCGAACAGGTCGAGCGTTAATGCCAGCGCCTCCAGCGGCATGATGATGAAGGTCGTCAGCGGAATGGCGACGATGTTGGCGAGCGATCCGTACAATCCAGCCTTGTGGAAATGATAAAGCGCGATGGGCGATAACGCTGCCTCGACGACGATGCCCTTCATCAAAAGTGCGGCAAGCTGCCGCAGCAGCCACTTCCCGCGCCCTTCATCCCGCGGTGCAAACCAGGCGCGAACGCGAGGATGCTCGTGGAGCGCTACAATCGCGGTGATGGCGGCAAAAGAAAGCTGGAAACTCGGCCCGGCCAGCGCTTCCGGCCAGAACAGCAGCACGATGACGGCGCCGGATGCAACCAGCCTCAGCGTCATTGCTTCGCGCCCCAGCGCAATGGCCAGCAGCACCATCAGCGCGGCGACGCAGGAGCGGATTGTCGGCACTTCGGCCCCGGTCAGCACGGTATAGCCGATCGCGGCCAGCGCCGCCGCTCCAGCCGCCATGAGCGGCAAGCGTAGATGCAACGCCGCCCAGGGGCTGAGCGCGAGCAGCCGCAACATCACGAACATCACGGCGCCCACCACCGCCGTAATGTGAAGCCCGCTGACCGAGAGGAGATGCGCCAGCCCGGACCGGCGCATCGCTTCCGCATCGTCCGGCGGGATCGCCCCTTGGTCGCCCGTCGCCAGCGCCGCCGCAATCGCCCCGGGCGCGCCGCCAATCCGTTCGCGAATATGCGTCGACAAGCGCGCGCGCAGCCCGCCCTGGTCGACATCACCGGGCGACAGGACGGTGATCGGCGCAAAACCTCTCCCCGTCGCGCCGAGCCGATCGAACCACGCCACCCGGGCAAAGTCATACGCGCCCGGCACCGATGGCGGCGGCGGCGGCATCAACCGCGCACCCAGCCGGACCACCGCCCCGCGCGACAGGCCCGCGGGTATATCCGCCGTCGCAATGTTGACGCGCACAAGCGAGGGGAGTTTGCCCGCCCGTGATCGCCCCATATTCTCGACAATCGCAAGCGGTGCCAACCGAAGGCGCACGAGCTCGCGCGACGGCAGCGGATCGACCCGTTCGACGCGCGCATCGAACCGGACGATCATCGGCCGCGCCAGCGGCGGACTCGCGACCCGTTCGGCGCGCGACCAGGTCAGCCCAAGACCGATCGCCATTGCCGCACACCCGACCGAGACCGTTCGCGTCGCACGCCCGCCTCGTCCCGCCGCCAGCGCGATGAGCATCACGCCCGTAAGCGCCCCAGCCATTAGCGCCCAGGCATTCGGATCGGGTAACATGAACCAAAGGGCCGCGCCGGTGCCGAGCATTACCGGCAGCCAGAGCACGAGCTGATCACGCTCCGCCTCCAGCCATTGTTCTAGGCGATTGGCTGCCGCAGCGATGAAAGACGATGCGCGCCGCCAAGCCGCCGTTTGAAGCGGGGCGATCACCGTGCTAGGGGCGCGCGAGGCTGTACTGGCCATCGATTTTCAAGTCTGGGAGAAGCCGCAACGTGGCGCAAGTTCTGAAATTTTTACAGCCATGAATGCCCCCGCCGCCACATTGCCGGTCGTCACCCGATTTGCCCCCTCTCCCACCGGTTTCCTGCACATCGGCGGCGCGCGTACCGCGCTGTTCAACTGGTTGTTTGCGCGTGCGCATGGCGGCAAGTTTCTGCTGCGGATCGAGGATACCGATCGCGCCCGCTCGACCCAGGCGGCGATCGACGCCATTATCGATGGCATGCAGTGGCTCGGGCTTGATTGGGACGGGGAAGCGACATTCCAGTTCGCGCGCGCCGATCGCCATGCCGAAGTCGCGCACCAGATGCTCGCTGCGGGCCGCGCCTATAAGTGCTTTGCGACCGCTGACGAATTGACCGCAATGCGCGCGGCACAGCAGGCAGCGAAGCAGCCGCTGCGCTATGATGGCCGGTGGCGGGACCGCGATCCGGCCGAAGCACCAGAGGGCGCGCCCTTCGTTGTCCGGCTAAAAGCACCGCGCGAGGGCGCGATGACGATCAGCGATCAGGTACAGGGCGATGTGACCGTCCAGAATGCGGAGATTGACGATTTCGTCCTGCTCCGGTCGGATGGCACGCCGACCTATATGCTGGCCGTCGTGGTCGACGATCACGATATGGGGGTCACCCATGTGATCCGCGGCGACGATCATCTGAACAACGCATTCCGCCAGTTGCCGATCATGCACGCGATGGATGCGATCGAGGGTGGTTGGCCTGCGCCCGTCTACGCTCACATCCCGCTAATCCACGGAACGGATGGTGCCAAGATGTCGAAACGGCACGGCGCGGTTGGGGTCGATGCATATCGTGACGAGCTTGGCATCTTGCCCGAGGCGCTGGGCAATTATCTGTTGCGGCTCGGCTGGGGACATGGGGACGACGAGATCATCAGCCGCGAACAGGCAACCGAATGGTTTGACCTGAGCGGAGTCGGCAAATCACCATCCAGGTTCGATTTGAAGAAGCTGGAGAACCTGAACGGTCATTACATCCGAATCGCTGATGATGCGCGACTAGCCGATCTGGTGGCCCCGCATCTGGGGCATGATGTAGGCGCGGAGGGGCACGATCTGCTCCGCCGGGCGATGCCCTTTCTCAAGCCGCGCGCCGCCAATTTGCTCGAACTGGCCGACGGTGCCGGCTTCCTGTTTCGCACGCGGCCATTGACGATGGACGAGGCGGCAAAAGGCTTGCTGGCGGGCGAAGCGGCCGATCTGCTCGCCCGCGTTCACGCCGCGCTTGACGCCGTGAATGACTGGGATACGGAAGTGCTCGAGACTGCCGTCAAGCAGGTTGCCGAGGATGCCGGGGTGAAGCTCGGCGCGGTCGCGCAGCCGCTGCGCGCGGCATTGACGGGGCGTAAGACATCACCCGGGATTTTCGACGTACTCGTCCTGTTGGGGCGGACCGAAAGTCTCGGCCGGATTGCTGACCAGATGGCCGCTGTGGCGGCCAATGGCGGTTGATCAGTTCGGGCGTAAGAAATCAGGCAAGAAGAGGGACCTATGACTGACATCGCAAAGCTCACGGTCGATGGGGCCGATCATGATTACAAGGTGGTGTCCGGCTCGGTCGGGCCACAAGTGGTCGATATCCGGAAGCTCTATGCGCAGACCGGCAAGTTCACGTTCGATCCCGGCTTTACGTCTACCGCAAGTTGCGAATCGGGCCTGACTTATATCGATGGCGATGAGGGCGTGCTGCTCCACCGCGGCTATCCGATCGGCCAGCTGGCCGAGCAGTCGAGTTTCATGGAGGTATCGTACCTGCTGTTGAACGGCGAACTGCCGAGCAGCGACGAACTCGACAAGTTCACCTACACCATCTCGCGGCACACGATGCTGCACGAACAGCTGATGACCTTTTACCGGGGCTTCCGCCGCGATGCGCATCCGATGGCGATCATGTGCGGCGTGGTCGGCGCGCTTAGTGCTTTCTATCACGACTCGACCGACATCACCGATCCGTATCAGCGCATGGTCGCGAGCCACCGGTTGATCGCCAAAATGCCGACGATTGCGGCCGCAGCCTATAAATATTCGGTTGGTCAGCCCTTCGTCTATCCGAAGAACTCGCTCAGCTACACCGGCAACTTCCTGCGGATGACCTTCGGGGTGCCGGCCGAGGAATATGAAGTGAACCCGATCGTCGAAAAGGCGCTCGACCGCATCTTCATCCTGCATGCCGATCACGAGCAGAACGCCTCGACCTCGACCGTGCGGCTCGCCGGTTCGTCGGGCGCGAACCCGTTTGCGTGCATTGCGGCGGGCATCGCCTGTCTCTGGGGCCCGGCGCATGGCCGCGCCAACGAAGCTGCGCTCAACATGCTGCGCGAAATCGGCACGCCCGACCGGATCCCGCACTATATCGAGCGCGCCAAGGACAAGAATGATCCGTTCCGCCTGATGGGCTTTGGCCACCGCGTGTACAAAAATTACGATCCGCGCGCGACGGTGATGCAGCAGACCGTCCGCGAAGTGCTCGGCGCGCTTGGCGTCACCGATCCGATCTTCGATGTCGCGCTCCAGCTCGAAGAAATGGCGCTCAACGATCCGTACTTCATCGAAAAGAAGCTGTTCCCGAACGTCGATTTCTATTCGGGCGTGATCCTGTCAGCCATCGGCTTCCCAACCACGATGTTCACCGCATTGTTTGCGCTCGCCCGCACCGTCGGCTGGGTCGCGCAGTGGAACGAAATGATCGCCGACCCGGAGCAGAAGATCGGCCGCCCGCGCCAGCTCTATACCGGGCCAACGTTCCGCGATTATCCGCCGCTCAGCGCGCGCTAATCCTGCCGATAAGAAGGACTGGTCCGCTGCGGGAAAGCCGCGCGGATCAGCTCCCTCGATACGGCAGCGTGAACACGAACCGCGCGCCCTGCCCGGGGGCACTGTCGACGGTGACGTCGCCACCCATCGCGCGCGCCAGGCGGCGGGCGATATAGAGACCAAGGCCGCTGCCGCCGGGTTCGGTCACGTCGATGCGTTCGAATTTTTCAAAGATGCGTGCCTGATCGGCGAGGGCGATGCCCTTGCCCTGATCGGCGACAACAACAGCCGCAAAATCGCCGTCGCGTTCCGCCCTGATCCACACCATGCCATCCTGTGGCGAATAGCGCACTGCATTGCCGATCAGATTCACGAGAACCTGCAATGCCCTGCGGAACTCGCCGGTCGCGGGCAGCGATTCCTGTGTGCTTGGTCGATCGATCCGCACATTGTTCGTTGCCGCACGCACGCCGAGCAGCCCGGCGGCACGGCGTGCAATATCGGCAAGATCAATCGCCTCATGCGCCACGATAAAGTCCGGCCGCTCGATCGCCTGCAGATCGACAAGGTCATCGACCAGCCCGAGCAGATGTCGCCCTGCAGTTGCGATATCGGCGGCATAATCGGCATAATCCTGCCGCAACGGCCCTTCGGATTGGGCGTTAATGCTATCAGCATTGGCGATGATCCGTCCCAGCGGAGCGCGCAGGGCTTTGTCGAGCCGCGTGCTGAACGCTTCGGGCAGGCCCTGATCGGCGGTTTGCGGCACGATCGGCGCGGGCGGTCGCTGTGCTTCGACCATCTGGGTTGCACCGGCAAAACCGGCGAAAATACCCGCCGAATCCGAACGCGGCGCTGCCGACAGGAGTACCGGGCGACCGGTGGCACGGATCTGCGCGGGCTGGTCTTCAAAACGCTGCCGCATCGCGAGCGCGCCAAGGATCGGGAACATCCCGCTGGCGTCCTCTGCCAGAATGAACAGGCGCGTTAACGGCTGGCCAAGCATCGGCCCAGCATCGAATCCGTGGCGCGCGCCGGCATCGGCTGAGATATAAGTAAGTCGCAGCGCCGAATCGGTCTCCCACTGCCAGTTGGCAGCACTCCGAACGAAATCGCGGTCACGCGCGTCACGATCGGCCACGGGCTGCCAGGGCTGGCGCGCTTTCCATCCGGTGATCGACAGGCGAACACCGCCGCTGTCGGGATCAGGATCGGCACGGACCCACATATCGATATCGTCATCGCCATCGGCGGCGACCACGGCGCGTGACACCAGAATGCGGAGCCGCTGCACCAGTCGGACGAGCGTTGCCAGTTGTGGCACCGCGATCGGTGCGCCAATCGCTCCGCCCGCGCGCGCATTCAGATCATGCAGCCGCGAATCAGCCTCAATCAACCGGCCGGCGGCGTCGACCAGACCGCGCACCGGCGGCAAGGCGGGATCGATCACGTTCATCGCGGTTGCGCTTTGGCGAGCACCAGCAGGGCATCGCGGAAATCAGGGTGAAGGCTGAGCCCGGCCAGCGCGGTGCGCGCGTCGGGCGGCGACACGGCCATAATCGAATCGAGCTGATCCGCGAATCCTTCGACATCACGGCGCGGATCGGCCTCGCACAGCGCCAGCCCGATCGCGGCGATTGACGCGCGCTCTAGCGCCACGGCGCGCAGGACCAGCCACAGCCGATCAGCAACGGGATCGAGGACAATATCACGAGCCAAAGCATAGCCGAAACCAAGTGCATGCGCGAGCAATGCGACGAACAGCGCGATCCGCCTGTCACCCAAGGATTCGATCAGGAAATCGGGCAATTCGTGGGGCTGTGCGCCCAAGGCTGCTGCCAGGCGCATGGCCGATGCTTCCAGCCGGTCGCCCTCGTCATGCGCGGCGAGGCTGCGCAGTGCCGCCTCAGTGAGCGCGCGATCAAGCGCGGGCGATGCAGGCATCGATTGGCGCAGCGCGGCCGCCGCCCACCAGACGAGCCGGTGGTGCAATTCTGCCGGCAAATCGCTACGCGGGGCGGCACCGGGCTCGATCGCGGCACGGCGGCGTGCATCAGCTGCGAGCAGCGCGGTTGCCGCCGCCGCAACGATCCCATCGGGGCTACTCACCAGCCGCGCGACAAAGCTTGGCCGATCTGGATCATCGGGTGCGACGGGAGCCAGCGCTTCACACAATATCTCTTGCCGAACGCGGGCCAGTAGCTCGCGCATCAGCTCATCATCGCGCAGCAACCCCGCCCGGCACAGCGCCGAATGGACACAGGGCGGATCGCCGACCAACCGGTTGGCGAGCTCAGGCTCATCGCGCCCGATCAGCAACCGCCCGGCATGTTGGCGCAATTCAGCCTCGATTGCCGCCGTCAGTCCGGCAAGTGATTCCGCCAGCGCCGCCCGCACCCGATCATCGAGTCGGGCCTGATCTTCCACAAAAAAATCGTCGAGCGCCGCCGTAACCCGGCGGTCGGCGCAAACGTCATCAGCGGCTCCGCGCGCGAGCAGCTGGCTGGCACCACGAAGAGTACCATCGTTCATGTCGGAAGGGTCGATCGACATGGTTCCCGACGTAAGCATGTAGCGTTAAATTCAAGCTAAGGCTTTTCTCGCAAAGCCTCAATAACCGCTGCAAGTGACAATGCCGCGTAGGTGGCGCTCAGCGCCAGCCCGGTCTGGGCATAGCCCCATACATAAAAGGGCAGCAGCACAAGCGGATACGCAACCGGGCTGCCCCACCAGCGGCGGCGGATGCGATCGCTGGCACCGCGCTCGGCCAGCCCCGCCAACACCGTCAGCCCGCCGGCGAGCGCAATGCCGGTGCCGGTACCCTCAGCGGCACTGTTGACGAAGCCAAGCATCACTATCGTCAGCGCCGATCCCCCTGCGATCGTGCCGCGCAAAACCGTGGCAGCCGGCTGCTCATCACGCATCCATGCCAGAACTGCACCAATCGACAGCCCCAGAAACGATGCCAGCACGGCCAACAGGCCAAAAAACGGCCAGCCCCAGCCGATCACCCCAAGCCCCGCAAGTAGCAAGCCAGCTGACACACCTCCAACCACCAGCGACGGTGTCGACCGGGCGATCAGCGGCGGCAGCAGTCGCCGCGCGATCGGTGAGATGACATAACGCTCGACCCAAGAAAGGCGATTCGACACGAATGCGGCAACCACCGCATCGTTGCGTAGCCGCAAGCGAGCGGAATCCCGTTCGACGCCGTGCCCCTCGCGCGCATCCCCGCTGGGCAGCAACAAATGATCAGCACCGGCCTGCGCCGTCACGCGCAACAGGGTAGATTCGAAATCATAATCGCGCGGCAGCGCGGCGACATCGGCGATGCGCTGTGCCTCCACGCGGGCGAGCCCCGCCCAAATCGCATCGCCCCCCACCCGCTCGAGCCCCGGCAGGGCATCGGCATCGGTCGTGACGAGCAGGGTGTCGCTGCCTTCCCCGCTCAGCAGCGCAATAATTGGCTCGGTCGTCACCAACCCGTCGGCGACAACCAGCACCCGCGCCAAGGGATGGAGCTTTGCCTCGGCTTCGCGCGCGGATCGCACCACATCAACGGCGATGCCGCGTCGCTTCATCCGCGATACCGCACCGACCATTTCGGGGCTGAGCCGAGTGACAACGATGATCAATTGCCCGGCGCCCGCGCCGATCAATAACCGCGCCTGAAACTCGATCAGCGTCGCGCCGCCGAACGGCAGCGTCGCCGCAAGCATATCGGGACGATCATGTGCGTCGTCGGTAGCGAAAATCAGCCCTGCAAGCATTTGAGGCGCTTAAGGCCTCCGGCACGGCTTGGCAAAGGGGCTAAATGCGTTCCACGGCGCGGCGAACGCGCTGCAGCATCTGCGGGGCGTGGGGCAGGCTTTCGCTTGCCTCGGTGGCGATTGCCAGCAGGCGTACCGCACCAAAGCTGGCCGCCAGGCCCTTCAGCCGGAGCGCCGCAGCCCGCCAATCACTCGGTGCGACCGATGTTTCCATGGCCTTGACGGCGCGATACGCACTATCGACAAACGCTTCACGCAGTTCGGCAATCAGCTCGGGTTCGTCCCCTACTGCTGCCGCCAATGTCGCATCAATTGCACCGGGATCATATGCCATAGCCCTAAGGATAGCCCCCAACCCTTAAGGCAAGGTTATGCTATTTCCTTTGCGCCCCGCAAAATCGTGGTAAACGAGGGCGATGAACGGGGGCTCACGCATTATCGATTTGCGGCTGAACGCGGCGGCAGCAGCCGGCGAAGGAGACGTTGTCCTTACCAACATGGCAGTCGACCCTCCCCTGTCTGAAGCAACCGCGCCGATCGCTGCGGATCTGGCAGACGTGACGGCCATCGATGAAGTGCCACCGGCAGGCGGGCTTGGCCGCGCGCTTGGCCTCGCCGTCGCAATCCTGGCGATCGCCGGTTGGCTCGGCACGATGCTCTGGCTCAGCTGGCCGCGGCTCGAGCTGGGGCTTGCGCCGCTTGATCTGGTACAATTCGTCGCCGCCTTGTGCGTGCCCCCGGCCTTGGTCGGTATTTTGTGGCTGCTCGCCATGCGATCGAGCACCGCAGAAGCGCACCGTTTCGGCGTCACCGCTCGCCAGATGCGCGCTGAGGCCGCGGCGCTTGAGCGCACGATCGCCATTGTCTCGCGCCAGATCGACGCCAATCGCCAGGCGCTTGCCCAACAAACCAATGATCTGATGAAGATGGGCGACGGCGCCAGCGAACGATTGGTCGCGATCAGCAACGGCATGGGACATGAGATCGCAACCGCTGATGAACAAGCCCGCAAGCTGACCGAAGCGATCACGATCGCACAGAACAATCTCTCCACCTTGCTGTCGTCGCTGCCCAAGGCGCATGGCGAGACTGCCGGTATGGCCAAGACGCTGGAAGCGACCGCGCTGGTCGCCAGTGATCATGCCGCCGCACTCGATGCGCAAATGGCGGCACTGGCCGAGCGCGGGCGCGAGGCCAACGCCGTTGCCGGCATGGCCGCACAGAAACTCGCCGCACATATGGCGCGGATGGAAACGACGAGCGAAACCGCCGGATCGCGACTCGAAACCGTCACCGCAGAGATGGCCGGCACGGTCGACAATCTGCTCGAGCGCACCGCTGCCGCCGTTGATGAGGCACGGAAGGGCATCGCCGCGCAGGGCGAAGCGATGATCGCCATGGCGGAGGTCAACCAGGCCACGCTCCATAGCGCAGGCAAGGAGGCGGTTGAGGCGCTTGCTGCCAGGATTGGTTCGATCGAAACGATGATCGATCGAATCGCCGAACGCCTGAATGAGCAGCGCGTAGCGAGCGAAGCGCTGGTCAGCGACGTGGATACCGGGTTCACCGCTGTCGAAGCCAAGGTCGCGACTTTCCACAGCACCGGCATCGAGCGGACCCAGATGCTTGCTGCTTCGATCAGCGCTCTCGGTGGATCGACCGACGCGATGACCGAGACGCTGAAGATCGGCGACAATATGGCGCGGAAGGTGATTGCTACCGCTGAGGACCTGCTCGTCTCGATGGACGCCGCCGCGCGCGAAATCGACGAAACCCTGCCCGAGGCGCTCGCGCGGCTCGATGCTCGGATCGCCAGCAGCCGCAACGTCGTTGCGGGCGCCAAGCCCGAACTGCTCGCGCTGGTGACAGCGGCGGAAAGCACGCATGACGCGATCGAGGCAATTGCTCAGGTCATCCAGACGCAGCGCCACACGCTCGATCAACTGTCGGCCCTGCTGTTGCAAACGCTGGAGGATGGCCGCGACAAGGCAAGCGCCATCGGCGGGACGCTCGACGAAGCGATCAGCCGGACGCACGACTTTGCCGAACAGGCTGCCCCCCGGCTTGTCGAAGCGCTGATCAGGGTGCGCGATACCGCCAGCACCGCTGCCGACCGCGCCCGCGAAACCCTATCGACCGTGATCCCGGACGCAGCAAAGTCGCTCGAACTCGCCAGTGCGCAGGCGATGCAGCGCGCGGTGGGCAATGCCGTAGAAAAGCAGGTCAACGCAATTGCCGAAGCGGCAGACAATGCCGTCGAGGCAGCAGCCCGCGCCTCCGACCGCCTGACGCGCCAGATGCTGACCATCGCCGAGACGACGTCCTTGGTCGAAAACCGCATCGAGGATGCCCGAGCCGAACGCGACAAGGCCGACAGCGACAGTTTCGCGCGCCGTGCGTCGCTTCTGATCGAGGCGCTGAACTCCGGCGCGATCGATATCGCCAAGAGTTTCTCGACCGAGGTCAGCGACAGCGCCTGGGCGGCTTATCTGAAGGGCGATCGCGGCGTGTTCACGCGGCGCGCAGTGCGGCTGCTCGATGCGGGTGAGGCCCGGGACGTGGCCCGGCTTTATGATGACGACGGCGGTTTCCGCGAACAAGTGAACCGCTACATCCATGATTTCGAAGCGATGCTGCGCACCGTGCTCGCCCAGCGTGACGGATCGCCGATGGGGGTGACCTTGCTGTCGTCCGACATGGGCAAGCTCTATGTGGCACTGGCGCAGGCGATCGAGCGGCTCCGGAGTTAGGGTTTGCGTCAACGCCGATTTGAACAGGATCGGGGCGCAATCCTGAGAGTTGCCGGGGGTGACGTGCTGGCACGAATTGATGCATTCATGTGGCGCTAAGTCTTTATGTCGTTGAGCTTTCGTCTTGGAGAATGAAGCGATCGATGCGGCGTTGGCACGCCTGATGGGCCTATCATCGGGCCGACATTATGGTGCATCCCGCGATAGCGACTGCTGGGTGATGATCGGCCGTAATCTTCGAGAAGTGACGAGCTGGTCGATCGTTCCGCCATCCGCCAGCCTGACATTGACCTGGGGGGACGGTGGTTGCGCGGTCGAATTTGGCGGCGGAAATTTGCAAATGCGCAGCGGCGATTGGATGTGGATCGACGCCGGGTTCGCCCATCGTGGAGACAATCTACCCGGATCTGACTTCCTCACCGTTTTCATCCCCGACAAATATGTTCTCGCCGCATCGCTCGACCTTGCGCCGATCGGTGCGGCAGCCCAGCCTGCACCACAGGCGCTCGCCCAGATGCTCATGCGGTTTGCCATTTGCCTGCTCGACGGTGTTTCGACCCGATCAATCGAAGCGCCGTTGCTCGATACGATACTCGATTGGGTGGGCATTGCCTTTGCCCCACTTGAAACCGTCAATGGACACGGCAACGCGGCTGCGCGTGCCGCGGCAATGCTTCGCGCCGATCACCGGAACCAGGTGCGGATAACCGACATTGCCGATGCCGTCGGCCTGAGCGGATCGGAACTCAGTCGACAGTTCAAAGCCTATTACCGTTTAACGCCAGCGCTTTATCGCAAGCAATTACGATTGGCGCTTGCCACTCGGGCGCTTGCCAGCGGCAGCTCGGTCCTGGCCGCAGCCCATAATGCCGGTTTTTCCGACACAGCGCATCTCAGCCGAACCTTTCGGGCGCAATATGGCATTGCACCGTCCCAATGGTCACGCCGGATCGCCGGGGCCGAACCATTCGGGATTCCCGATGGCGCCACGCTTGGTGCATGACCGCGTCATGAATCGACCAGCTTGTTCAGCATCCGATGGAAAAAATGCGGCGCCAGCCGAGATGCCCAAATCAGGTCGCCCCCCTGTCCCACGGGAATCTGAAACCGGTCGTTCCGGATCGCTTTGACCAGCTTCTTGGCGACGCGCGCCGGGGCGATACCTTGTTTCGTCGCCTGCTTTCGTGACTGGTCACTGCGATGCAACTCGGTTTTTACAATCGGCGGGATGAGCTCAAAAACGCTGATGTTCGTCGGCGCTAGCTGCGACCGGAGCGACATCGAAAACGAGTGCAAGCCCGCTTTTGTCGCACAATATACCGGCACGGACTTGAGCGGAATGAAGGCCAGCCCCGACGTGACATTGATGATCGCTGCTCTGCCGTCCAGCGTCAGAAAATGCGGGACGAATAGCGCAGACAGTTCGATGCTCGCAGTCAAGTTCGTCTCGATCTCGCTTTCACCGTCGAACAGCTCAGGCGCGCCGGTCAGAAAACTGGTCTCGCGCTGAATACCAGCGTTGTTGATCACCATGTTGACGTTCGGAAATTCGGTCGTCACCCATTCGAACAGGCGATGACGCTCTGACCGAACGGCAACATCGCAGGCCAGGGTGTGAAGCGACGGAACGGCCTGCTTTGCGGCGTGGAGCCTGCGCTCATCGCGACCACAAATGATGACATCATTGCCACGCCGCGCGAACACGGTTGCAATGGCGAGGCCAATGCCAGCCCCCCCGCCCGTCACAAGCACGGTGTTACCGCTGATGTTCATCGACGGTCACTCCAGTCGAACGGTCTGCTTCAACAAAGGCGGCTTGTAATCGAAGGCCGCGTCGCGAAACTTCGGGGGGCCAAAGCGCCCCTTCGCATTATTTGAACTGCCGACCGGTTCGCGGGGGATGCCCAGAAAATTGGTGTCGAGTTTGCCGTCATCATCAACATCATGCCACAGCGCCACAGCGTATCGGCCCTCCTTCACATCACGGAAAACGCAGTCCGCCTTTTTCCCCGTCGGCTTCACTTTAACGCGGGCGATGGCGCGCTCCGGTTTGTTGGGGAAACCCTTTTCAGTGTTGTACAGATCGCAATACACTAAGCCTGCACCTGTCTTCAGCGCATCGACCTGCATGACGATTCCGGCTTGAGCGCGGTCGTCTTGTGATTGGGCGGTATTGGGCGCGAAGACAGAAACGAAGACTGCGGTTACCGCGCAGAACATCCTGAATTGCATGACATATGTCCTTTTTGTTCCAGCCACGGCGAGCTTCGACGTACCGCGCATATGGCGGTGATCATCCCGAAAGGCTTGAACGCATTTGCGCAATCGGCGGTCGCCTGTGCGGAGCGCGTCACGCTGCACCCACCCCGCTCAAGGCCTGGCAAAACCTGGCACCGAAACAGGCTCGATTAAATCGGATGGCCCTGGGAGATTGGGGATTGGTCGAACCGACTACGACCGTCGGCGCCGCGCCCTATCGAGTGACAAGTCCTTCCGCCAGCAATTCGGCAGGGATGGCTTCCTTGAAGACGAAAAAGCCCTTTTTTGCATGCGGCCAGAACCGCGAATCCCAGGATCGGCGGAGCACGTGAAGCGTCATGCCGGCATCTGCGAGGGCGGGCTCAAAGGCCTTCATCGCCGTCGCCACCGGGCCGACTGGCGGATAGGGCATCACGATGTGGCGCAGCTTCGCCTTTTGTGCGGCGGCGATCACCGCATCGGCATCGAGTATTGAGAGCCGATCGACCGAGCATCGGTAATGCGCACCGATTCGCTGGGCAGCATCATCGGCGGCACCGGCCACAAATCGAGCTGATCGATCCCCCCAGGCAAGGTTCGACGCCGTCGTCACCGCAACGGCGGCGATCGGGGTGTTACTGGCAATCCAGCTTTCGGGAGACATGTCCTCAGGCGTCACCAAGAGCAGCGCTGGTTTACCCTCATAACGATCAGGCAGCTCAGCAAGCGCGGCAGGAGTAGCAATCGGCGCCGCGACCAGCGCTGATGCCTCGGTCGCGAGCCCCTTGGGCGCATACCGCCCGCCGGTGTAGCGCGCGATATTGTCAGCGCTGGCGAGATAGACCTTGCCCGCCGTCTGCAGCCCGCCGACCCAGCGCCATGATAGCGTGTTGCTGGCCGCATCGGCATCGATCAGATGCCGCAAAAAGAAATCCGCACCGAGCGCCCAAGGCAACCGAAGCGTGAAGATCCAGATCGACGCGAACCACATCCGGGCATGGTTATGCAGATAGCCAGTCGCGACCAATTCGCGTGCCCAATCGTCAAAACCATCAATGCCCGTCGTACCGCTTTCAGCAGCAGCGATCGCGCGCGCATCGGGATAATGTTGCCGTGCGTGATCGCGTTCTTCAAGGAAGCGCGACCAGACACTGGGCCGCATTTCCAGCCAGCCCTTCCAATAAGTGCGCCAAAGCACTTCCTGGATGTATTTTTCCGCCGTGGCGATCCCGTGGCGCGCCAACACGGCCTGCACGACCTCGCGCTCGGCAATCAGCCGGTGACGCAGATAGGGGGAGAGTAACGACGTATGAGCGTGTCCGTCGGGCCCGTTATCGGTATTGCGCCCCGCCGCGTAATCCCTCCCCGATCGAGGCAAAAAGCCGGATAATCGCTGCATCCCTGCCGCACGCGTGGGCGGAAAGCTGTAACTCATGATTTTTCCCCGCCGATGCGGATCAAGCCATGGCGTCGATACCGGACGGTGTCGGCTGGGGTTGGGTTGCTGGTCATCCAGCGGCCCTAGGCTTGGCGCTCATCCCTGTCAGTAAGGCATTTCGATCAGGCGCCGCTGCCCGAGCGATCAGGTGACCGGTTTCATCCCGCCAAAAAAGTCGAATGTTTCCGCGCGCACCCAGCCATATTCGTAGTTCAGCAGGAACAGCACGAACATCACCGTTGCAACGATTGTCGTGCGCAGCGCGATTTTGCCGAAGCTGAACTGATGCGGCGCGCTTTCGGCCTGGCCGGGTATTCGCTCCGCCCCCGTCTCTTCCGCCGTCCGCACCCCGAACGGCAGGACGAGGAAGATGGAGAATGCCTACATCAGGAAATAGATGACGATCATCGAGGTGATCTGCATCGGATCAGGCCTCGATCAGCAGCACATCAACGATCGGCTTCTTGCCAATCCAGCGCACACCGTTCTCAAACCGGAAACGACGATACCGCCGTCGTCGTCAGGCGCCTCCGTTCAGGGTTCTGATCGTCCAAACATCCTGTGCCAGTACCGGATGGGTCACATAGGCGTAGGACAGGAATAGAATATTGCCATCGGCTGGGGTGCGTTCGGGTGACGCCTCGATGATCATGAAGGCCTGCTGCGCGTCGTCATACCCAACAGCGACGGCTGTATGCGCATTGGCGCGACCATCATCTGGAGATGGCCGATCGATCCGACTGCCCGGCGTCGCAACCGATCGAGAATCATGGCCTTGCAGGAAAAGAAAGGCAAATGGCTGCCCCGTTGCCAAACTCGCCTTGAGCGTCAGCAGGGTCGCCACCGCAGACCGCGAGGGTTGGTCGACGCACAGAGCCAAGCCGGCGTCGCTGTCGGCCGCCTTATCTGCTAGCCCCGTTGCCTGCTGATCGCGAGTTAACGGCCGGTCAATTGGCGCTGTCCCGGCAATGATGCGCTGGCCATATTGGATGAGCAGCGTCGAAGAATTGCATTTGGGCCGCTGCGGCAAGCGTCGGCGCACTTCCTGAACACAGGTCAAAATAGCATTCAGGGTGTTCGGGCCGATCGGGTCAAAGCCACCAAATACATTGCCGGCACCGCGCAGATCAGTCGAATCGGGAACCCGTCCAACGGCCATCACCCGCCCTTCACGCCAACTTTAATAATCAGACTAGACGCTTATCTCCCGCCTTCGCTATCAACCACATGGATAGGCCGCATGGGGGAGGCGGCCAGAACAATGATCGATGCCTTCGAACGCTGGCTACTCCGCAATTTCGACGAAACCGGGCGCGCTTATGCCACCCAGCTGACCGCTCGGGCGTCGCGCGCGATTTTGGGCGTGTTTACGCTGGCAGGGACGATCATCTTCATCGGCATCACGTTTCACGGTCGTGTGGCGCCAGAAGTGCTCAATCCTTGGCTGGCGGGAATGGGCCTCGTTATCGCCTCTCCAATGTTGCTGACCGTGGCATTTGCGATTCAGGGGCCGAGCACTGAAGCTGCCCTTCGCCCCTATGCCAAGATATCGCGGTTGACGACCTTTGCGATGTCAGCGTTGATCGCTTTGAGTATCTGGATTCTGCTCCCCAATGCCGATCTGCCGCTGCAGTACGTCATGCTGGTGTTGTACACCACTTTTGTGGCGATGGTGCTGGGTGCCGATCCTGGCCCGTGGCAGATGATGGAACAAATGGCCGTGATGGCATCCGCGATTGCCTTCGTCCTCGTCTATCAACTGCCTTACGCCGTGCCGCTGGCCATTGTGCTTGGCGCTGTCGCCATCAGCCTGGTCGGGTTGCACCGAATGACCTATCAGTCCATTCAGGCGGCGATCAGCGCCCGGGCCGATACCGAGCGTGCCAATACCGCCCTGGCCGCAGCTTTGGCCGATGCCGCCACGCAACGCGATGCCAAGACGCGGTTCATCGCTGCCGCGTCGCATGATCTTCGCCAGCCAGTGCAGGCCGCTGCCCTGTATTTCGAACGAGCGTTATCGGATGGTGATCCGCGCCTTCGAGAACGCGCTGCCACGGGTGCGCGCCGGGCATTTGCCGCGGTCGATGCCCTGCTTGAAACAATGCTGGATCATTTGCGCTTCGAGGCAGGGGCCGTCACGGCACGGATCGAGCCCGTCGCGCTCGAAGCAGTGTTTGCCAATATCATCGAGCATCACCTGCCCGCCGCGAGTGCCGCAAAAATTCGGTTGATCGCGGTGCCCAGCAGCAAATGGGTGTTGGCCGATGCGGCCATGCTGCAAAGAGCGCTGAACAACGTGATCGGCAACGCCATCCGGCATTCGAACGGCGCGCGCATTTTGCTCGGTGCGCGCCAACAGGCAGAATCGATCGTCCTCTGGGTTATCGATGATGGACGCGGGATCGGCGCTGACGATATCCCGCGCCTGTTCGACGATTATGTTCAAGGGAGCGGTAATGGAGCGGCCGTTGGCGGGTTTGGAATCGGCCTGTCGTCATCGCGGCGGATGATGGAATTGATGCAGGGTGACATCATGCTGGATCAGCGATGGCAGCGCGGCGCCGCCTTTCGCCTGCGGCTGGCAGCGGCACCATCTGCCCGCGAGGAGCGACTGTGGAAAGCTGCCTGATCGCCGATGATCACGCCCTGGTTCGCGATGCGTTGGCGATGTCGGTGGAAACGAAATGGCCCCTGGCGACAATATGGCAGGCCGATGATTATCCATCGGCATGGGCGGTTGCCGAGCGTCAGCCCGATTTGTGCCTGGTTGATTTGGGCATGGCGGGATCCCTGCCACGCGAGGGCATTGCCCAAATCAGGCACCGCGCGCCCGATACGCGGATCGTGATCGTCACGGCAGCGCAGAACGATGCGCTGATGCTCGCGCTGCTTGATGACGGGGTGGCCGGATTCATTTTCAAATCGGCCAACACCGCCATGATCGCCGCTGCCATCGAACTGGTCCTGGCCGGCGGGCGTTACCTGCCCCCACGCATTGGTGAGATGGCGACGTTTGCCAATCCGTTGGAGAAGTCGACCGAGCGTCTGTCGCCGCGCCAGATTGAAGTCCTGCGGCTAATCGGTGACGGCGAAACGAACAAGGAAATCGCCCGAACGCTTGCGATTTCACCATCGACGGTGAAAGCGCATATCGCTCAGGCGCTGGCGGCATTGGGGGCGGCGAACCGAACCGATGCCGCGATGAAAGCACGCGACATGGGTCTGATCTAACGTCAACGATCGCGGCGACCGACAGGGCCGTTATGTTACCGGCTTCATCCCGCCGAAGAAATCGAACGTTTCCGCACGCACCCAGCCAAATTCATAGTTCAGCAGGAACAGCACAAACATCACCGTGGCAACGATCGTCGTGCGCAGCGCGATCTTGCCGAAGCTGAATTGATGCGGCGCGCTTTCGGCTTGCCCCGGGATTCGCTCAACCCCTGCCTCTTCCGCCGTCCGCACCCCGAAGGGCAGGACGAGGAAGATCGAAAATGCCCACATCAGGAAATAGATGGCGAGCATGGAAGTGATCTGCATCGGATCAGGCCTCGATCAGCAGCACGTCGACGATCGGCTTTTTGCCGGTCCAGCGCCCCGCGACGCGGCGCACGGCAAGGCGCACCTGTTCGCGGGTCTTGTCGCGATCCTTGCCGCCGTCGCGCACGGCCTTGGCAGCGGCATCGCTCGCTTCGTCGAGGAAAGGCTCCCGGTCTTCCTCGACCGGTATCCCCTGAATCTTGAGCTGGGGCTGCCCCATCAGCGCCCCGTTCTTGCCGACCGCGACTGCGACCGAAATCTGGCCGTTGAGCGCCAATTTGCGGCGTTCGTTGATGGTGGTGCCATCCGCCGGGAGGATCACGTCACCATCGAGCACGAGCCGACCGACCGGTGCATGGCCGATCTTTTCGGGCGCGCCGGGCGCGAGCCGAACGATATCGCCATCGCTTTGCACCAGCGCGCGGGGCACCCCCTGCGACAGGCCGAAGCGTGCATGTTCCATCATGTGCCGCATCTCACCGTGCACGGGCATCAGCAGTTCCGGGCGGATCCAGCCATACATCGTCGCCAGTTCGGGGCGGCCGGGATGGCCCGAGACGTGCACATGCGCCTGCCGATCGGTGATCATGATCACGCCTTTGGCCGCCAGTGCATTCTGGATGCGGCCGATGGCGACTTCGTTACCGGGGATCTGTTTCGACGAAAAGACCACGGTATCGCCCGCATCGAGCGAAATCTGATGCGATCCGAACGCAACCCGGGCGAGCGCAGCGCGTTCCTCCCCCTGCCCGCCGGTCGCGACGATCAGCACCTTGTCGCGCGGCAAGCGCATCGCCGCATCCCAATCGACGCTTTCGGGGAAATCGGTGAGGTAGCCGGTGGCCTGCGCGACTTTCAGGATGCGATCGAGCGAGCGCCCTGCCACACACATCGCGCGGCCCGTATCGCGCGCAACCTCGCCCAGCGTTTTCAGGCGGGCGGCGTTGGACGCGAAGGTAGTGACGAGCACACGGCCCTTGGCGGCGGAGACGACATCGTACAGCCCCTTGCGGACGCTGCTTTCGGAGCCTGAGGCTTCGGGATTGAACACATTGGTCGAATCGCAGACGAGCGCGAGCACGCCTTCGTCACCGATCGCGGTCATCACTTCGGCGCTCGCTGGCGCTCCGATGACGGGTTCGTCATCGAGCTTCCAGTCGCCGGTGTGGAATACCTTGCCGTACGGCGTGGTGATCAACAGGGCGTTACCCTCGGGAATGGAATGCGCCACAGGCACGAAGCGGAAGCCGAACGGCCCGAGCTGGAAATCCTTGCCGGCCTTCACGATGTTGAGCTTTACACGGTCGGCAATGCCTTCCTCGTCCAGCTTGCCGCGGATCAGACCGGCGGTGAAGGGGGACGCGAACAACGGCACGCCCAGATCCTCGGCCAGATAGGGCAGCGCGCCGATATGGTCTTCATGGCCATGCGTCAGCACGATGCCGAGCAGATCGTCGATCCGCTCTTCAATGAACGCCAGATCCGGCAGGATCACGTCGACGCCCGGATAATTGGGATCGGCAAAGGTGATGCCGCAATCGACCATCACCCATTTGCCATCACAGCCATAGAGATTGACGTTCATGCCGATTTCGCCCGACCCACCCAGGGCCAGGAACAGGAGTTCTTTCTTCGGGACAGTCACTAAGTTCTTGTTCTTTCTGTTTCGGCCACTCGCGGTGGCGAACGGCCATGGGAGTGCGCGGTCAGGCGCATGAATTTCGAAGAGAATGGGAAAGCGGCGCTGCCAGATCGGTGCTCGAACAGGTACGCGCTGCCATATGCTCTAGGCAGCTATATGGGCGCGATCCCACAACATCGCCAGTCCCTGAATGGTCAGATCGGGTTCGACATGATCAAAAACATCGGTTTGACGTTCGAACAGGATCGCCAGACCGCCCGTGGCGATCACCTTGACCGGTCGGCCGACCTCCGCCTTCAGGCGCGCGACCAGCCCTTCCATCATCGCGATATAGCCCCAGTATATGCCGATATGCATCTGGCTGACGGTATCGCGGCCGATGACACTCATATCGGCAGGTGCCTCAATGGCAATACGGGGCAACTTGGCCGCCGCCGTCACCAGCGCATCAAGCGAGAGGTTGATACCCGGACAGATGATGCCACCCTTATACGCCCCGGTATAATCGACGACATCAAAGGTGGTCGCGGTGCCGAAATCGATGACGATCAAGTCGCCGGGATATAGCGCATGGGCAGCGATCGTATTGACCGCGCGGTCGGCACCCAGCGATCCGGGTTCCTTGACATCGATCTCGATCCCCCATTCGACCGGCGACTGCCCTGCGATCAGCGGCTCGCCACCGAAATATTTGCGCGCCAGCGTCTGCAGATTGTGGAGCGCGCGGGGAACGACCGTGGCGATGATAACGCCGTGAATGTCGCTGCGATCATGCCCCTCCAGCTGAAGCAGCTGGCTCAGCCATACGGCATATTCGTCCGCCGTGCGGCGCGGATCAGTGGCGATGCGCCAACGCGCGACGATCGCCCGATCTTTCAGCAGGGCGAAAACCACATTGGTATTTCCAGCATCGATCGCGAGCAGCATGGCCAAAAGCCCTTCAGATCAAAAACACATCGCCTGCGTGAATGGCACGCGCGGTGCCGTCCGCCAAGCGCAGGATCAGCGCGCCGTCACCCTCGAGCCGTTCGAAAATGCCATCCACCGCGCTGCCATCGGGCAAGCGCGCGGTGAGCGCGGTGCCGGGGGTGTGGGCGCGCGCCATCCATCGGTCGCGCACGGGGGCCAGCCCCTCCCCGCGCCACCGCGCAATCCAGCGCGCGAGCGCGTCGGCGAGAGTGCTGACAAAATCATCGGGCGTCGGCGTTACCCCGTGCGCGGCGAGGCTGGTCGCGGGACGATCGAGATCGACCGGGTGGTGCGCCAGATTAACGCCGAACCCGATCACAATCGCGTCCCCGGCCCGCTCGAGCAGGATACCCGACAGCTTAGCGCCGCCGAGCAGCAAATCGTTGGGCCATTTGAGCGTGGCGTTGTGATGCCCGAAATAGGCGCTCACCACTTCCTCCAGCGCGACGGCCGCCACCAGCGCCAGCGTCGCCGGGGGCGGATCACCAGGGCGCAGCCGCACCAGCGTGCTCGCGTAGAGATTACCCAGTGGCGATTGCCACGCCCGCCCCTGCCGCCCGCGCCCCGCCGTCTGGCGCTCGGCACGCAACCACAGCCCTTCCTCGGCCCCCGAGGCGGCAAGCGCGATCATGTCGGCATTGGTCGATCCGGTTTCGGCGACCGATCTTATGGTGATTATGGGAACATCACCTGGGCTGCGGCCATGCTCCACACCCCCATGGCAGGGATGGCGAGATATCCAAGCGGCGAAAGGAACGCGGCGGAAGCAAGGATCAGCCCGCCTTCAAGCTTGCTCTGCATCGGCGCAAAGCCAGGACCTGCAGGCTCGTCGATATACATGGTCTTCAAGATCCGCAGATAATAATAGGCTCCAATTACCGACGCGGCGATACCGATCGCGGCAAAGGCAAACAGATCGGCCTCAACCGCCGCCCAGAACACCGCGAGCTTGGCGTAGAAGCCGAACAGCGGCGGAATGCCCGCCAGCGAGAGCATCATGATCGCCATCGCCAGCGCCAGCCGCGGCTGGGTACGCGAAAGGCCCGACAAACTGTCGATTGCCTCGATGGGCTGTCCGTCAACGCCCCGCATCTGCAGGACGATGAGAAAGCTCCCTAGCGTCATCACGACATATATCGCGAGGTAGACGAGCACCGCAGCTACACCCTCGGCCGATCCGGCGGCAAGGCCGACCAGCGCAAAGCCGACGTTGTTGATCGACGAATAGGCCAGCAGCCGCTTGATGTTGGTCTGGCCGATGGCGCCCGCAGCGCCCAGCACGATCGAAGCGAGTGAAGCGAAGATCACGATCTGCCGCCATTCAAGGACGGCTGGCCCCATCGCCTCAACTGCAACGCGCACCGTCAGCGCGATCGCCGCCACCTTGGGTGCGCTGCCGAAAAAGGCGGTGACCGGGGTCGGCGCGCCTTCATAAACGTCGGGCGTCCACATGTGGAACGGCACTGCGCTCATCTTGAAGGCGAGTCCGGCGAACACGAACACGAGACCAAAGGTCAGCCCCTTCGAATGCCCTTCGCCATAAGCCGTTGCGATCGAACTGAACACGGTCGTGCCCGAAAAGCCGTACACCAGCGACATGCCGTAAAGCAGGATGCCGCTCGCGAGCGCACCGAGCACGAAATACTTCAGGCCAGCCTCGGCCGATCGCGCATCCTGCCGCATGAAGCTCGCCAGCACATAGGCGGCAAGGCTCTGCAGTTCGAGGCCGACATAAAGCGTCAGCAGATCACCCGCCGACACCATCATCCCCATGCCGACGGCCGAGAGCAGGATCAGTACGGGATATTCAGGGCGCAGATTATCGCCGGTGGTCGAATCGAAGAAACGCGGCGCGATGATGATCGCCACGGCCGCCGCGCCGTAGATCAGCACCTTGGAAAAGGCGGCAAAGCCGTCAGCGTGGTACAGCCCGTAAAACGCCGTCCCGCCACTTGATGCGGGGCCGATCAGCGCGATGCCGGCACCGACCAGTACGGCCACCGCGGTCCAGGAAATCGCGCGCGATGCCGCCTGCCCGCCCCAGGCCGCGACAAGCATCAACACCAGCGCACCGATCGACAGCACGATCTCCGGCAAGGTCATCACCAGATTGGCGGTATAATCCATTAATGCGCCTCCGCATGGGGCGTGGCCGCGCCCGGCGTACCGGCTGTTGGCTGTGAATCGCCTTCTGGCGTGGCGCGCGCAACGCGCGCAACCAGCGTTGCGGCATCATCCCGCATCGGCGCGATAAAGCTTTCGGGGTAAACGCCCATCCACAGCACCGCCGCCGCGATTGGCACCAGCAGCGCCATTTCACGCAAACTCAGATCAGGCATCGCGCGGACATCGTCATGCACGATCTCGCCAAAGGCGATCCGGCGGTAGAGATAGAGCATATAGCCAGCGCCCAGAATGATGCCGGTCGTGCAAAGCAACGTCGCGGTGGTCGATACCTGATAGGTGCCAGCGAGACTCAAAAACTCGCCGACAAAGCCGCTCGTCCCCGGCAAGCCGACTGAGGCCATCGTGAACAGCAGGAACAGCACGGCATAGCGCGGCATGTTGATGCTGAGGCCGCCGTACCGGTCGATCTCGCGCGTATGCAGCCGATCGTAGATCACACCCACGCACAGGAAGAGCGCGGCGGACACCAGCCCGTGGCTGAGCATCACGATCATCGCGCCTTCGATGCCCTGCTGGTTGAACGCGAACAGGCCGATCGTCACAATCGCCATATGCGCGACGGAAGAATAGGCGATCAGCTTCTTCATGTCGGACTGCACCAGCGCGACGAGCGACGTGTAGATCACCGCCACTGCCGACAGGGCGAGGATCAGCCAGGTCAATTGCGCCGAGGCTTCAGGGAACATCGGCACCGAGAAGCGCAGGAAGCCATACCCGCCCAGCTTCAGCAGCACGCCCGCGAGGATCACCGATCCGGCGGTGGGTGCCTGCACATGCGCGTCGGGCAGCCAGGTATGGACCGGCCACATCGGCATCTTCACCGCGAACGATGCGAAGAACGCCAGCCACAGCCAAGTCTGCGCGTAATCGGGGAAGTCGGTATTGAGCAATGTCGGAATATCGGTGGTGCCCGCATATTGCGCCATCCACAGCATCGCGATCAGCATCAGCACCGAACCGAGCAAAGTGTAGAGGAAGAATTTGTAGCTCGCATAGATGCGGTTCGCACCGCCCCAGATGCCGATGATCAGGTACATCGGGATCAGCCCGGCTTCGAAGAAAACGTAGAACAGGAACAGATCCTGCGCCGCGAACGTGCCGATCATCAGCATTTCGGTGACGAGGAACGCCGCCATATATTCAGGCACGCGCTTCTGGATCGTCTCCCAGCTCGCGCCGATGCAGATCGGCATCAGGAACACGCTGAGCATGATCAGCAACAGCGCAAAACCATCGATCCCCAGTGCCCAGCCAAACCGGCCGAACAGCGGCAGTTGGGCATGCTCGACGAACTGCCATTGCGGCCCGCCGATATCGAAATGGGTCCAGAGATAGGCGCCGAGCGCGAAATCGATCAGCGTCGCCAGCAGCGCCAGCCAGCGCGCGCCGCTGGCGTTCAGGAACAGGCACAGCACCGCTGCAATGGCGGGCACCGCGATCATGATCGTCAGGATGGGAAGGCCGGTCATCGCCATCAGCTTGCAATCGCCCAGGTAACAACCGCGGTCAGCCCGATCAGCATCACGAACGCATAGGTATAGATATAGCCGGTCTGAAGGCGCCCAGCCATCCGGCTGCCCATCGCGACGACATAAGCCGCGCCGTCCGGGCCGAAGCGGTTGATTGTCTGCTCATCGCCCTGCCGCCAGAAAAACCGGCCGAGCACGAAAGCGGGCTTCACGAACAACAGGTCGTACAGCTCGTCGAAATACCATTTGTGGAGCAGGAAATCATACACGACGCTGAAGCTGCGCGCGAATTGGCCGGGCAGTGACGGCCGGACGATATAGGCAAGATACGCCCCGCCCAGCCCTGCAAGCATCGCGATGCTCGCGCTCAGTTTCACCAACAGCGGCACTTCATGGATTTCGTGCATCAGGTGCTCACGGAACGCGATGCTGCCCTTCCAGAAAGCTTCACCCGCCTCGGGCTCTATAAACGCGCCGTGGAACACGAACCCGGCGGCGATCGCGCCGATCGATAGCAGCAACAACGGCAGCCGCATCGACCAGGGGCTTTCATGCGGATGATAGCCGGCCGTGCCGTCGCCGTGATCGTCATGCGTGTGGTGCGCATGAGAATCGTCGTGATGCCCGTGATCGTCATGCGCGTGCATCGCATGCTGGATATGCTCGGACTGCGCCCAGCGCGGCTTGCCATAGAAAGTCAGATACATCAGCCGCCACGAATAGAAGCTGGTGATAAGCGCCACGATCATCCCAACAATCGACGCGCCGGTCTGCCCCGATGCCCATGCCCCTTCGATGATCGCGTCCTTGGAATGGAAGCCGGCAAAGCCGATCGCGGGCAGCCCTTCGATCACGCCGGGGATACCGACACCCGTGATCGCGAGCGTCCCCATCATCATCACCCAGAAGGTGACCGGAATCGATTTCCGCAGGCCGCCATAGAAACGCATATCCTGCTCATGGTGCATCGCGTGGATCACGCTGCCCGCGCCCAGGAACAACAACGCTTTGAAGAAAGCGTGGGTGAACAAGTGGAACATCGCCGCGCCATAGGCACCGACGCCCGCCGCGAAAAACATGTAGCCCAGCTGCGAACAGGTAGAATAGGCGATCACGCGCTTGATATCGGTCTGCACCAGCCCGATCGTCGCGGCGAAGAAGCAAGTTGCGGCCCCCACCGTCGTCACCACTGTCAGTGCGACCGGGCTCGTCTCGAACATCGGCGACAGGCGGCAAACCATGAACACGCCCGCGGTCACCATCGTTGCGGCATGGATCAGCGCGGAAACGGGCGTCGGCCCCTCCATCGCGTCGGGCAGCCAGGTGTGGAGGCCAAGCTGCGCCGATTTGCCCATCGCGCCGACGAACAGCAACAGGCACAACACCGTCATCGTATCGGCGCGGAACCACAGGAAACCGATCGTCGATCCCGCCATGCCGGGTGCAAGCCGCAGGATTTCGTCGATCTGGACGGTGTTGAAAACCAGATAGGTGCCGAAAATGCCGAGCATGAAGCCCAGATCGCCGACGCGGTTGACGACGAACGCCTTGATCGCTGCGGCGCTGGCGCTTGGCTTGCGAAACCAGAAACCGATCAGCAGGTAGGAGGCGAGCCCCACCCCTTCCCAGCCGAAGAACATCTGGACGAGGTTATCGGCAGTCACCAGCATCAGCATCGCGAAGGTGAACAGCGAAAGATAGGCGAAGAAGCGCGGTTGATCCGGGTCCTCCTCCATATAGCCCCAGCTATACAGATGGACGAGCGCGGAGACCGAGGTGATGACGACCAGCATCACACTCGTCAGCGCATCGACGCGCAACGACCACACAATGTCGAGACTGCCCGATCGGATCCAGTCGAACACCGGCGTTACGCTGGGGGTGGCCGTCCCAGCGAAAAAGCCAAGGAAGATCGGCCAGCTGAGTGCTGCCGAGGCGAACAGCGCGCCAGTGGTCAGCACCTTCGCGGGCACATTGCCGATCGCGCGGTTGCCCAACCCGGCGACGATGGCCGCGAGCAAAGGCAGGAAAACGATGAGTAGGATCGATGCTCCCACGGAAAACTAACCCTTCATCCGGTTGACATCGTCGACCGAAATCGTGCCGCGGCCGCGGAAATAGATGACAAGGATCGCGAGACCGATCGCCGCTTCACCCGCCGCGACCGTGAGCACAAACATCGCGAACACCTGCCCCACCAGATCGCCGAGATAAGCGGAGAAGGCGACGAAATTCAGGTTCACCGCGAGCAGGATCAGCTCGATCGCCATCAAAATGACGATGATGTTCTTCCGGTTCAGGAAGATGCCGAGCACCCCCATCGTGAACAGGATGGCCGCGACCACGAGGTAATGGACCAAACCGATCACAGCTCGACCCCCTGGCCGACGGGCGCATCGACATTGCGCGTCGCATCGCGCGGGCGGCGGGCGACCTGGCGGGCGATATTTTGTGGCTTCACGCCGCCACGCTGACGGTGCGTGAGCACGATCGCGCCGATCATCGCAACGAGCAGCACCAACCCGGCACCCTCGAAGATGTAGAGATACCGCGTGTAGAGCAGGTTCCCGATCGCCTCGATATTGGGCACCTCACCCGTCATCGGCGCGATCCGCCGACCAAGCGCGATTCCGCCCGATTGCCAGGCGCCCAGTGCCACGAACAGCTCCGCCGCCAATGCCACCGCAAGCGCCAGACCAGGCCAGAGATAGCGAACATAGCCCTGCCGCATTTCGGCGAAATCGATGTTGAGCATCATCACGACGAACAGGAACAGCACCGAAACGGCGCCGACATAAACGATCACCAGCAGCATCGCGATGAATTCGGCCCCGACCAGCAGCATCAGCCCGGCCGCGTTGAAAAAGGCGAAAATCAGCCACAGCACCGAGTGGACCGGGTTGCGCGACGCAATCGTCATCGCGCCGGAGATCAGGACGATCGAGGCAAACAGATAAAAGGCGAATATCTGGATCATGCGCGCGCCACCGCAACCGTCACGCCAGCGAAAACGGGGGTCGCGCACAGGCGAAGCGCTCCCGAGCCGCTTGAGACCCCGGCGTTCGCCGGGGTGACCTGTTGTTGGTGAATCATGATGGTCCCTGAAGTCACAGCGCGCTTAGCGATACGGGGCATCGGCGGCAAGGTTTGCCGCGATCACACGCTCCCACCGATCGCCATTATCGAGCAGTTTCGCCTTGTCGTAGATCAGTTCTTCCCGGGTTTCGGTCGCGAATTCGAAATTCGGCCCTTCGACCACCGCATCAACCGGGCACGCTTCCGCACAAAGGCCGCAATAAATGCACTTGGTCATGTCGATGTCATAGCGTGTCGTGCGGCGCGATCCGTCGTCGCGCGGCTCAGCCTCGATCGTGATCGCCTGTGCCGGGCACACCGCCTCGCACAGTTTGCACGCGATGCAGCGCTCCTCGCCGTTGGGATAGCGCCGCAGCGCATGCTCTCCCCGGAACCGCGGCGAGATCGGGTTCTTCTCGTAGGGATAGTTGATCGTCGCCTTGGCCTTGAAGAAATACTTCAGGGTCAGTGCATGGGCGCGAACGAACTCCCACAGCGTGAAGGCCTTGATGGTCTGGCCGATATTCATGCTGGAACTCCCACGCGAACGAGCATCAGATAGCCGCTCACCAAAAACACCCAGATCAGCGACAGCGGCAGGAACACCTTCCAGCCGAGCCGCATCAGCTGATCATAACGGTAACGCGGAACGGTCGCCTTCACCCAGCTGAACAGGAAGAAGAAGAACAGCATCTTGCCGAACAGCCAGATGATGCCTGGCACATAATAAAGCGGCGCCCAATCGACCGGCGGCAGATACCCACCCCAGAAAAGCGTCGCATTCAGCACGCACATCAGGATGACGTTGGCATATTCGCCCAGCCAGTAGAGCGCGAATGCCATCGAGGAATATTCGGTCTGGTATCCCGCGACGAGCTCGCTTTCAGCCTCGGTCAGGTCGAACGGCGCACGTTGGGTTTCCGCGAGCGACGAAATGAAGAACACCACCGCCATTGGGAAGAGCAACGGGTTGAACGCGAAGCCATTCACCGGGAATGCCGCAAAGCCCCAGACATTCTTCTGTGCGTCGACGATACCGGCAAGGTTGAACGTGCCCGACCACAGCACCACCGAAATCAGCACAAAGCCGATCGCGACTTCATAAGAAACCATCTGCGCCGCCGCGCGGATGGCCGAGAAAAACGGGTATTTCGAATTGGACGACCAACCCGCCAGGATGATGCCGTAGACGCCGAGCGAACTCGCCGCGAGCACATACAGCAGCCCGACATTGATGTTCGACAGGATGAGATCGGCCTGGAACGGCACCACCGCCCACACGATCAGCGCGACCGTGAAGGTGATGATCGGCGCAAGCAGGAACAGGCCCTTGTTGGCACCCGACGGGATGATCGTTTCCTGCAGGAACACCTTCAGGCCATCTGCGAACGATTGCAGAATGCCGAACGGACCGACGACGTTTGGCCCCCGCCGCAGCGCCATCGCCGCCCAAATCTTGCGATCGGCATAGATGATCAGCGCGACCGCGAGCATCACCGGCAATGCGATCAGCAGGATGTCGATCAGCGTCGCGAGGAACCACGCGCCCTCAAACGGCATGCCGAGATAGGTGAACCACCAGGTCATTCCGCCGCCTCCGCAAAGCTTTGGCCGTGCACCAGTTCCGCCGAGCAGCGCTGCATCGTCGGGCTGGCACGGCAAATGGCGTTGGTGAGGTAGAAATCCTTGATCGGATAGCCGATCTCGCCCTCGCCTTTTGCGTCAAGTGCGGCGGGTGCCCAGTCGAACGTCACAAGCCCAAGCTGCCCGAGCTCAGGCACAGCTTTGGCCATGTCGGCGCGTAGTTGATCGATCGTGTCGAACGGCAGCGTGTGGCCCATCACCGCCGAAAGTGCCCGCAGGATCGTCCAGTCTTCACGCGCATCGCCGGGCGGGAACACCGCCTGTTCGCCGCGCTGAACGCGGCCTTCCAGGTTCATCCACGTCCCCGATTTCTCGGCATAGCTTGCGCCCGGCAGGACGACATCGGCATGCGCCGCGCCCTTGTCGCCGTGATGGCCGATATAGACCTTGAAGCTTTTGGCGAAGTCCCAGAAATCGACCTCATCCGCGCCCAGGAAGAACACCAGCTTGGGCTTTGCTGCGGCGATATCGGCAATGCCGCCCGGTTGCGCATAGCCGAGCATCAGCCCGCCCATCCGCGCCGCCGCCATGTGCACGACGTTGAAGCCGTTCCAGGCGGTGCCGTCCTCCAACGTGCGCACCAGATTATGCTGCTTGGCGAACGCCAGCGCGGCACCATGCCCGGATTTCAGGGCAGCCCCGCCGACGATGATCATCGGCCGCTGGGCATTCTTGAACGCTTCCGCCGCCGCCTCAGGCAGCTTGCCCATCGCCGACAGGCCATTGCCCAGCCATTCGACCTTATAGGTCAGGTCCGTCTCCGGCCCGATCGCGAAGACCTTCGCCCCCTTCTTGATCGCCTTGCGTACCCGGGTGTTCACCAGTGGCGCTTCCCAGCGCAAATTGGTGCCGACCAGCAAGATCGCATCTGCGCGCTCAACGCCCGCAATCGTGGTGTTGAAGTTAACGGCCGCCAGCGACGTGACGTCATAGGCCATGCCGGTCTGGCGCCCTTCGAGCAACGACGAACCCATTTTCGCGAGCAGCGCCTTGGCCGCAAACATTGTTTCGCAATCGATCAGATCGCCAGCGATGGCCGCCACACTTTTGCCAGCCTTTACTGCCGCAATTGCAGCGAAGGCCTCATCCCAGCTCGCCTCAACGAGCTTGCCGTCCTTGCGCACGAACGGTCGATCGAGCCGCTTGCGCACGAGCCCGTCAATTGCGTGGCGCGTCTTGTCGGTCGCCCACTCCTCGTTCACGTCTTCGTTGATGCGCGGCAGGCAGCGCAGCACCTGGCGCCCGCGGCTGTCGAGCCGGATATTGGTGCCGACCGCGTCCATCACATCAATCGTTAGCGTCTTTTTCAGCTCCCAGGGCCGTGCCTCGAACGCATAGGGCTTCGAGGTAAGCGCACCGACCGGGCAGAGATCGACCACATTGCCGCTGAGCTCGCTTGTCACCGCATGTTCGAGATAGCTGGTGATCTGCATATTCTCGCCGCGCCCGATCGCGCCGATTTCCTCAACGCCAGCGACTTCCTCGGCAAAGCGGACGCAGCGCGTGCACTGGATGCAGCGCGTCATCACCGTCTTGACGATCGGGCCCATATATTTCTCGGTCACCGCGCGCTTGTTCTCGTCATAGCGCGACGATCCACGGCCATAGGCGACTGACTGGTCCTGCAGATCGCATTCCCCGCCCTGGTCGCAGATCGGGCAATCAAGCGGGTGGTTGATGAGGAGAAACTCCATCACCCCTTCGCGCGCATTCTTCACCATCGGCGAGTTGGTGAAAATCTCCTGATTTTCGGCCGCTGGCAGCGCGCAAGAAGCCTGCGGCTTTGGCGGGCCGGGCTTCACCTCGACCAGGCACATGCGGCAATTGCCCGCGATGCTCAGGCGTTCGTGATAGCAGAAACGCGGGATTTCCTTCCCCGCCAGCTCGCACGCCTGCAGCACGGTGGCACCCTGGGGCACCTCGATCTCGATACCGTCGATTTTGAGTTTAGGCATTATTCAGCAGCTTCCATCATCGGTGCCGCGTCACCACCGCGCCTCTCCGCAATGCGGCGTTCCATCTCAGGGCGGAAATGCTTGATCAGGCCCTGGATCGGCCAGGCGGCCGCATCGCCCAGCGCGCAGATCGTGTGGCCTTCGACCTGCTTGGTCACCTGGTAGAGCGTGTCGATCTCGCTGACGTCGGCGTCACCGGTGCGCATCCGCTCCATCACGCGCCACATCCAGCCGGTGCCTTCGCGGCAAGGGGTGCACTGGCCGCAGCTTTCGTGCTTGTAGAAGTAACTCAGGCGGCTGATCGCGCGGACGATATCGGTCGATTTGTCCATGACGATCACGGCAGCGGTACCGAGGCCCGAACCGAGCGCCTTCAGCCCGTCAAAATCCATCGGCGCGTCCATGATCTCGGCGGCCGGCACCAAGGGTACCGATGAGCCACCGGGGATCACCGCGAGCAGATTATCCCACCCGCCGCGCACACCGCCGCAATGCTTCTCGATCAGTTCGCGGAACGGTATGCTCATCGCTTCCTCGACCACGCACGGCTTGTTCACATGGCCGCTGATCTGGAACAGCTTCGTGCCCTTGTTGTTCTCGCGTCCGAAGCTGGAGAACCATTCGGGCGATCGGCGCAGGATGGTGGGCGCGACCGCAATCGATTCGACATTGTTGACCGTGGTCGGGCAGCCATAGAGCCCAGCCCCTGCCGGGAAGGGCGGCTTCAGGCGCGGCTGGCCCTTCTTGCCTTCCAGGCTTTCGAGCATCGCGGTTTCTTCACCGCAGATATAGGCGCCCGCGCCGCGGTGGCAGAACACGTCGAAATCATAGCCGGAGCCACAGGCGTTCTTGCCGATCAGACCCTTGTCATAAGCCTCTGCAATCGCCGCAAAAAGTGTCTCCGCCTCGCGGATATACTCGCCGCGAATGTAGATATAGGCGGCGCGCGCGCGCATCGCGAAACCGGCGACCAGCGCGCCCTCGATCAGCTTGTGCGGATCGTGGCGGATGATCTCGCGGTCCTTGCAGCTGCCCGGCTCGCTCTCATCGGCATTGATGACGAGGAAGTTCGGCCGATCGGGCTTCGGCTCTTTTGGCATGAAGCTCCATTTCGTGCCGGTGGGAAAGCCCGCCCCGCCACGCCCGCGCAGGCCCGACGCCTTTATCTGATCGATGATCGCATCCGGCCCCAGCGCCAGCAACGCCTTGGTATTATCCCAATCGCCACGCTTCAGCGCCGCCTCCAGCCGCCACGACTGGAAACCATAGACGTTGGTGAAAATCCGATCCTTGTCCGCTAGGCTCACGCCTTATCCCCCCCGGACTTGTCGCCACCCGATCGGTTAAAGATGCCGAAGCCGCCGAACAGAAAGCCCAGAATGGCCCAGACGAGCCACGAATCGCCGTTGATGAATCTGAACACGGCCAGCAACAGGAAAATGATCCCAATGATCGGCACGCCAGTCTTTGCAGCATTGGGCATCACCACCCTCCCCAGCAGGATGTTTCTCGGTCAGCGAGCATGAGTATCGACCTCATCCTCGTGGCGGCGGAGCCAAAACGCCCAAACTTGGCCGCCGATGAGCAAAAGCACGAATTCGAATCCGGCATGATCAAACTGCTTCGGGGTATCGAACCAAGCATCGAACGCCAGAATGATCGCCATGGTCAGCATCGACCATATCAGCCCAGAAAGAATCGGTCGCTCACGCAAGAGCAAATACCGGTTATTCATTGTCATCGCCCCTGCCCGATCAGCTTTTCGGCAACGAAATAGGCGGCGACACCGGTGCCGAGGATCAGCGCAAGCACAATCAGCCCAAAGGCGAGCTTCACCAGCGCGACGAGGACGAACAGCGCGAGCAACGCGACGCCGATTGCGATCAGAATGTTCATGCCGTCATTCCTCCACCAGTTCGAGCCGTTGCTTCACGCGGCGCATATCAATGATCAGCGCACTCACATCGTGCTGAACTGCAGCCAGATGGGTATCGATACCAAGCAACCGGTGCTCCATCGCTGTCTGGCGCAATTCCATGCTGGTCATCCGCGATTTCACGTCGCTCGTGTCGCTCCGGATGCCTTGCAGCCTCTCGGTAATGAAGCGCGTTTCCTCAACCGTCATGCCCATTCCCCGCGATAATCGTGGTTCTCGGTCACCATGTCCTTCAGGCTGGTCGGGCCACCCTCCGGGCAACTCGTCTGCCGCCCGATCTGTGATCCAGGCGTTGGCGCCTCTCCGCGCGCCAGCGCTTCGAGCACTTTGGTCATGCGATCATAGTCGAGATCTTCGAAATTGTCGTCGTTGATCTGGACCATCGGCGCATTGGCGCAGGTGCCGAGACACTCGACCTCGGTTAGCGTAAACAAGCCGTCGGGCGTCGTCTTGCCCTTGATCAGGCCATGGTTCTTGCACGCGGCAAACACGTCATCCGATCCCGCCAGCATGCACGGCGTCGTCCCGCACACCTGCACGTGATAGCGACCGACAGGGGCGAGATTGAACATCGTGTAGAAGCTCGCGACTTCATACACCCGCATATAGGGCATACTAAGTTCGCGCGCGACGAACTCGATGACGGGCACCGGCAGCCAGCCCTGTGTCTGCGTCGCCGCGCCGACCTGTCGCTGGGCGAGATCGAGGAACGGGATCGACGCCGATTGCTGGCGACCGGGGGGATAACGACCGACGATTTCCTTCGCCTTGGCGGCGTTTTCCGGCGTCCAGGCAAAATCGCCCCAACGCGCGCGGGTTTCGGCTTCGTCGGGGATATGGGCGTGATCAGCCATTTGCCTTGGCTTTCATCGGATGGGAGTGGGTGGTGCGTTCGGCGCGGCGTTTTTCAGCGCGGGGATAGAGAAAACCCCACCAAATGGCGTTGAAGGCAACAGCGACGATCAGGCCGGGCGTCCCACCGATGACCACGACGTTGGGCAGTCGCAGAAAGCCAGCATAATCGGCACAAGTCAGCACGAACAGGCCGACCGACAGGATCGACAACGGCACGCGAAACCGGTTCGCGACGTCGTCGGCAAGGTCGACGACGCGATTGAACCCGCGAGGTGCGCTGCCAGCTGGGATGCGGTGCGCTTCACTCACTTCCATATACTCCGTCACCCCGGACTTGATCCGGGGTCCCGCTGCCTTTCGACGCGGCGACAAACAAGAAGCGGGATGCCGGATCAAGTCCGGCATGACGGGGGAAGGAAGCTGCGCTCACCGGTCGCACTCGCCAAAAACGATATCGAGCGCGCCCAGGATCGCTGTCGTATCGGCCAGCATGTGCCCCCGGCTCATGAAATCCATCGCCTGCAGGTGCGAGAAGGCCGTCGGGCGGATCTTGCAGCGGTATGGCTTGTTGGTCCCGTCGCTTACCAGATAGACACCGAATTCGCCCTTGGGGCTTTCGGTCGCGACATAAACTTCGCCGGCGGGCACGTGGAAGCCTTCGGTATAAAGTTTGAAGTGGTGGATCAGCGCTTCCATCGATCGCTTCATCTCGCCACGCTTGGGCGGCACGACCTTGCGATCCAGCGACGCGATCGGCCCTTCGGGCATCTCGTTCAGGCACTGCTTCATGATCCTGATCGACTGGCGAACTTCCTCGACGCGGACCATGAACCGGTCATAGCAATCGCCGCGCGTGCCGACCGGGATCTCAAACTTCATCCGGTCATACACGTCATAGGGCTGCGACTTGCGCAGATCCCACGCAATGCCCGCGCCCCGGATCATCGGGCCGGAAAAGCCCCATTTGATCGCATCCTCGCGGCTCACTACCGCGATATCGACGTTGCGCTGCTTGAAGATGCGGTTGTCGGCGACCAGACTGATCGCATCCTCGAACAGGCGCGGCAGGCGGGTGTCGAGCCAGTCGGCGATGTCGGTCAGCAGCTTAAGCGGCGTATCCTGATGCACGCCGCCCGGCCGGAAATAGGCTGAGTGCATCCGCGCGCCCGAGACGCGCTCGAAAAAGTTCAGGCAATCCTCGCGAATTTCGAACAGCCACAGATTCGGCGTCATCGCGCCGACATCCATCATATGGCTGCCGAGGTTGAGCATGTGATTGGAAATGCGCGTCAATTCAGCAAAGAACACCCGCAGATATTGCGCACGCAGCGGCACTTCGAGATCGAGCAGTTTCTCGATCGCGAGCACGTAAGAATGCTCCATGCACAAGGGCGAGCAATAATCGAGCCGGTCGAAATACGGGAGCGCCTGCAGATAGGTCTTGTGCTCGATCAGCTTTTCGGTGCCGCGGTGGAGCAGACCGATATGCGGGTCGAGCCGCTCGACGATCTCGCCGTCCAGCTCCATCACGAGGCGCAGCACGCCGTGTGCGGCAGGATGCTGCGGGCCGAAATTGATCGTGTAATTCTCGATCGCGACATCGCCGGTGGTGGGATCGGCGGCATCGGTGATCCCGGCGAGCTTTTCCATATAGTCAGCCATTGTCGGGGCTCGCCTTCTTGGCACGTGACGCACGCGGCTTTTTCACCACATCGGGGTCGACAGGCTTGGGGCCAGCCTCAGGACCGGGCTTACCCGCGCCGGTCTGCGCGGTCGTTTCGGTCGTCTTGGGTGTCGGCGGCGGCGGGGCAGCGGGCGGCGTCACGGGTGCTTTTTCGTCACCGGGCAGGATATAGTCCGCGCCTTCCCACGGGCTCATGAAATCGAAGCTGCGGAAATCCTGGGCGAGCTTGACGGGCTCATACACCACGCGCTTCGCTTCTTCCGAATAGCGCAGCTCGACATAGCCCGAGAGCGGAAAATCCTTGCGCTGCGGGTGCCCGCGAAAGCCGTAATCGGTGAGGATGCGGCGCAAATCCATGTTGCCGTCGAACAGCACGCCGTACATGTCGTACACCTCGCGCTCCAGCCAGCCAGCGACCGGCCACATCACCGTCACTGACGGCACCGGCTTTTCCTCGTCGGTCGTGACGCGCACGCGGATGCGGTGGTTCCGCGTCAGGCTGAGCAGGTGGTAGCAGACGTCGAAGCGCTCGGCCCGGTCGAGATAATCGACCCCGGCAATCTCCATCAACTGCTGATATTCAAGCCCCGGCGTATCGCGCAACGCCACCATTGCATCGATCAAGTGCAGGCGATCAACCGTCAGCGTCACCTCTCCATGCGCATCGAGTGTATCGATAATCATGCCGCCCAACGCGGCGCGGGCGACATCGATCACGCCGTCATTTGGCGCGTAACGGGGCGCTGCCGATTTCACCGTTCGATCGTCCCGACGCGACGGATCTTCCGCTGCAGCTGCATGATACCATATAGCAGTGCTTCGGCGGTTGGCGGACAGCCGGGGACGTAGATGTCCACGGGGACGATCCGGTCACAGCCGCGTACCACCGAATAGCTGTAATGGTAATAGCCGCCGCCATTGGCGCAGCTGCCCATCGAGATGACGTATTTGGGCTCGCTCATCTGGTCGTACACGCGGCGCAAAGCCGGGGCCATCTTGTTGCAGAGCGTGCCCGCCACGATCATCACGTCAGACTGGCGCGGCGACGCGCGCGGGGCGGCACCGAAACGCTCAAGGTCATAGCGCGGCATGTTGACGTGGATCATCTCGACCGCGCAGCAGGCAAGCCCGAACGTCATCCACCAGAGCGATCCGGTGCGCGCCCATTGGAACAGCTCTTCGGTCGAGGTGACGAGGAAACCCTTGTCGCCCAGTTCGCTGTTGATGTCGTTGAGGAACGCGACGTCCGGCAACGTGCCAGCCGCGGGTGCCCGTTCGAGTTCTACTCCCAATCGAGCGCTCCCTTTTTCCACGCATAGGCAAGGCCCAGCGCCAGTTCGGCGATGAAGATCATCATCGAAATCCACGCCACCCAGCCGAGCTTGAACACCGAAACGGCCCAGGGGTAAATGAATGCCGCTTCCAGATCGAAGATGATGAACAGAATCGCGACGAGGTAAAACCGCACGTCGAACTGGCTGCGGCTATCCTCGAACGCGGGGAAACCGCACTCATATTCGGTCAGTTTTTCGGGCGTCGGCTTGTGCGAACCCGTCAGCCGCGACACCGCCATCGGCGCGAACACGAACACCCCCGACAGGACGAGCGCCACCCCGATAAAGAGCAGGATCGGCAGATATTGTGACAGATCGACCAAGGGTCCCTCGCAACTGCGGAATCGCTGGAGCGGGCTTTAGGACGATGCCATGGGGGGAGCAAGGGCGGCGGGTATCATTATCCCGCCTGACCCGTGTCCGATCCGTTTTGGGCCCCCAACGCCAGCGTCATGAACCGGTTATGCGGGCTTTCGACATAGTCCGCATAGGGGCCACAATCGGTGAAACCGAAGCGACGATACAGCGCATAGGCCGGATCAAAGGACGGCACCGTGCCGGTTTCGAGATTGAGGCGGTGCCATCCCCTTCCCCGCGCTTGATCAATCAGATGCCCCAGCAAGCGGGCAGCGACGCCGCGGCGCAGATGTGCGGGGTCGGTGCGCATCGATTTCACTTCGCCCTCGCCGCCCCCGAGATCTTTCAGCGCCGCACAGCCGAGCAGCGCCTGCCCCTCCCACAGCGTGAAAATCGTGATGTCCGGCGCACGCAGCGCCTCGATCCCCAGCGCATAGGCATATTGCGACGGCGTCCCTGCATGCGCGGCAGTCACGTGAAGCGCGATCAGGGCGGTGATTTCAGGGCCGGTTGCGTCGTCGCGGACGATGGTGAAATCGCGCGCCTCGGCCTCAACGCGATCGGCACTTTCCCTTCCCGCCATCATTTCGGGATCGGCACAGATAGAATGCGGGTGACGTGCTGCGCCGGGCGACCATCGGGCTTAGCGGCATCATAGGCAGCCCATTGGGCATCGGCGACGATCAATAGGCGGTCGCCCGACACGGCAAGCTGGGTTGGATCGGGATAATCCGCGCCGCCCGCCAGCACCTGCAGCGCCGCCAAGTGCTGCCCATCCGCCGCCAGCTTGAACACCAGCACAACGCCCGGCGACTGGCTGTTCTGAATGCCGATCATCCAGTCGCCCGCGCCCACCAAGCCATCGACCCCGCGTAACGGGCGGCCATCCTCCCGGACGATCGGCGTTCGGACGCCGGTCGCGTCGACACTGGCGATGCCGGCGCTGTAATCGGCGACCAACAGCCTGCGTCCGTCATCATAGCGCACCGTGGATTGGGCGCTGCGTCCGACGCCGACAGGCACCACCACATCGAGCGCACGGCAATCGCTGCGACAGGCATAGACGGCGCCGTTCATCGAATCGCTGACATTCACGGTGCTCTTATGGACCGAGACATCTCCGAAATGCGGATCAGCACCTGCAGGACGCAGATTGGCCTTCAGCCTGCCCCGCCGATCGATCGCAATCAGGGCGCCACCACTGCAGGGATCGCTGGCGACGATCCGGGGGCAATCCGTGGCGATCCAGATCCAGTCGCGGCTGGCATCGAACGCCATTCCGAGCGGGCGTGCGGTTCCGCGCGGCATCTTCAGCACGCGCACCAATTTCGTACCGCGCCAGACGAGAATTCGGCGATCGACGACGCTGCTCAGCCAGATTGTTTCGCCATCGGTGGTGATTCCTTCGATCAACCGGTGCGTCGCAGGGACTTCAAGCACGATTGACGATTTGGGTAGCGTATCAACTGCATGGGGTGCGCTGATCGCCACCGCTACCGCCAGTCCGGTTATAACACCGATCACGCGGCCTTAGCCGACGGGGTATGCCGCGTTGGCACCATGCCAACCGTCGCGATCATGGCAGCTGTTCGCCGCTGTCCACGCCCCAAAGCCGGTTCGCCTCGACATAACCGGCACGGCCACGCACATCGAACCAGCACCAGCCGCGCGAACATTTGCTGATCCGGCCGACCACACCGGGGGCCGCCCGCCAGAGCAAGGGCGCATTGAAACGAGGCGCTTCCACCATATCGGCGGTGCTACCCATGATGATGCCGGTCCGTGTATCGCTCAACAGATTGCCCTGCATCCAGCCTTGCGTCCCATCGGGATCCTCGATCTTGCGCCATTCCTTGTAGCTGTCGACGATCTTGATCGGCAGGTCGGCGCGCAGATACAACCAGCTGGCGGGGAAATTACGTCCCGGCCCGGTGCGCATACGGGCCTTTGACGCCGCGATTGAGGCATAATAGGGTGCCTTGCGCGTTTGGGATTGGGCTGAATCGGGGGCGATGCCAGCCAGTATCAGCACCGCTGTGATCAGTTTCACCCCAGCCAAGAATCGCATGCAGCCCCCCGTTTTTGGTTAATCGGCGTTTACCTTGAATCAGCCTGTTCCTTCAACACCGTTGACGGCGCTATCGTGAGCCGCCAATCGATACAAATGCCCGAAATGAGACGCCCCATGCCAAAGGTGCCCCATCCCAAGGTGATCGTGACGCGCGAGCTTTCCGATCAGGTGATGGACCGGATGGAGCAGTTGTTCGACACAACGAACAACCGCCAGGACATCCCGATGACGCGCGATCAGCTTGCTGCGGCCATGGCCGATTGCGACGTGCTCGTTCCCACCGTGACCGATGATATCGATGCGGGCCTGATCGAGGGGGCGGGTGAACGGCTTCGCCTGATTGCCAATTTCGGTGCAGGCGTGAACCATATCGCATTGAAAGCCGCCCGCGCGCGGGGGATTATCGTCACCAATACGCCCGGCGTGCTGACGGAAGATACCGCCGACATGACGATGGCGCTGATCGTTTCCGTCCCCCGTCGGCTGGCGGAGGGCGAAAAGCTCGTCCGTTCGGGCCAGTGGAAGGGGTGGAGCCCGGGCGGGATGCTTGGCCACCGGATTGGCGGCAAAGCGCTGGGGATCATTGGCATGGGCCGCATCGGCCAGGCGGTCGCCTTGCGCGCGCGCGCCTTCGGCCTGTCGATCCATTACCATAACCGCCACCGCCTGCCCGCTGTGCTGGAAGCGCAACTGGCCGCAACCTGGCACGAATCGCTCGATGCGATGCTAGCAGCGGTCGACATTCTGACCATCCACACCCCGCGCAACGCCGATAGCGAGAGCTTGCTCGACGCGCGCCGGATCGCGCTGTTGCGCCCGCATGTGTTCCTGATCAACGCTGCGCGCGGCGGCATTGTCGATGAAGACGCGCTGGTCGACGCGCTCGAAGCGGGCAGGCTCGCCGGGGCCGGGCTCGACGTTTGGAAGCACGAACCGCAGATCGATCCGCGCCTGTTGGCTCTCCCCAATGTCGTCATGCTGCCGCACATGGGCTCCGCGACGTATGAGGGGCGGCTGGCGACGGGCGACAAGGTCATCACCAATATCCGCGTCTGGGCAGATGGCCACCGCCCGCCCGATCAGGTGCTCGAAGGCTGGATCTAACTGCGCCTCTGATTGGCGCCATGGCGAGGGAACGTGATCAGATGCCATTGGAAGGCCCCAGCATCGACCCGACCGAGGCGCGGATAAAGAGCCTTACCCTTGCCGGATTCACGCTGATCGAGCACGGACTGCTCATCATCATCGCGCTGCTGACGCTCGGTGCGGTGGCGCGGGAGGTGAACTCCGTCATTCTCGCGCAGACGATCACGCTTGCCGATATCCTGCTGATGTTCCTCTACACCGAAGTGATCAGCATGATCGCGGTCTTCTACAACGGCCGCGGCTCCGTCGCGCCTTTTGTGTACCCGATCTTCATCGCCATCACCGCGCTGGCCCGGCTGATCGTGCTGCAGGGCAAGAACATGAAGCCCGAAAATATCGTGTTCGAGGCAAGCGCGATCCTGCTGCTGTCGCTCGCAGTGGTGATCATCCTGCGATCGCACAAGCATTTCGGGAACTGAGCTTCACATCAAACGGTACGTTCTCCCGCGAACGCGGGGGTCCAGAGCCTGATGCGTTGCGGTTGGCGTCCCGGACCCGTTCCTTCGCAGGGGCACATCGGCGGATCATTTCATCAGAACACGGTCTAAGAAGAACCGCCTCAATCCCCGGTCAGGATCCGGTCGACCAGCTGCTTCACCGTCGGCACGAAGCCGTTCGAATAAAAGGGATCGCGCTTGAAGTTATACGCGCCGTGGCCTGCGAACATAAGATTCTGATCGGTATCGCCGCCATGCGCGATGTCCTGCAGTGTCTTCTGGATACAGAAACTGCGCGGATCAGCGAGGCGACCGGTGGAATTGGTGTCGCTGTCCATCCATGACGAGAAGGCACAGTGGCTTAAGCAGCCCATGCAATCCGACTGGTCCTGACGGATCACTGCCTTTTCGGCGGGCGTGACGAACACCAGCGTATTGTCCGGCGTCTTGAGCGCATCGGTGAACCCGGCACCGTACCAAGCGCGCGCGCGCAGCAAATCGCCTTTGGTGACCCAGAAATTCTTGCCGCGCACACCGACGTCGAGCTGGAATTGATGATCCCCCGCCACTTCGGTCGAATAGGGAATTTGCCGCTCGGAACGTGCTTCGAGCATGCGCAGGAACGGATTGCGAACCGCGCTCGAATAGAAACCCGTCGGCGAAAAACGGTGAAGCAGGACCTCCCCCTCTTCGATCTGGGTCAGCTTGTCCTTCCACCCCTGGGGGATCGGGCTTTCCTGGGTCAGCAACGGGCGCGTGCCAAACTGAAAGGCGATCGAGCCCAGTTCGGGGTTATCGATCCAGCTGCTCCAGTCGCGCAGATACCAGACGCCGCCGGCCATCACGATCGGCACATCGTCCGAAATACCACCTTCGCGCATCGTTTCACGCAGCGCTTTCACGCGCGGATAGGGGTCCTCGGGCTTGCGCGGGTCTTCGGCGTTCGACAGGCCGTTGTGCCCACCTGCCAGCCAGGGATCTTCATACACAACCGCAGACAACCAGTCTGAAGCCTTTGAATAAGCACGCTTCCAAAGCGCCCGAAAGGCACGTGCCGAGCTGATGATCGGCAGGTAGCTGACCTCGTATGACGCGGCGATCTCCGAAAGCTTGTACGGCATTCCTGCGCCACAGGTGACGCCCGAAACCATGCCCCGCGTCCGTTCCAGCACACCGTGCAAAATACGCTGCGCGCCGCCCATTTCCCACAATACGTTGATGTTGATCGCGCCCTTGCCGCCTGCGATTTCGGCCGCGCGGCGCACCTGTTCGACGGCACCGTCGATCGCGTATTGGATCAGTTCTTCGTGGCGCTCCCGACGCGTCGATGCGCGATAGATTTGCGGAATGATCTTGCCTTCGGGATCATAGCTATCGGCATTGACGGCCGATACCGTTCCAATCCCGCCCGCAGCGGCCCACGCACCCGCGCTCGCATGGTTGGTCGCAGCAACGCCCTTGCCGCCTTCCACGAGCGGCCACACTTCGTGCCCGCCATAGATGATCGGCTTTACGCCCTTGAACACGCCACTCTCTCCATCCCGCCATCTCGTCGTAAGAACATACCAGTATAGCGAAAGCTCCGTCCGGTGCGAGCAAATTGCGACTCAGCCACCCATTCCGGGTTTGCCCATTGCGGCAGCATAGAGGCCAGCATAGGCCGAAATCATCTTTTCTTCGCCATATTCCGCCTGCGCCTTGGCCTGGTTGGCCGCGCCGATCGTGCGCCGAAGATCGGCATCATTGACCAGTTTTTGCAGCGCATCGCGCAGGTAAACCTCTCCATAATGCGAACAAATCACCGGCTGGTTCGCGTCGGACACCATCGTCGGCACATCGCCGACCGGCGGTGCGGCGATTGGCAAGCCCGATGCCATCGCTTCAACGACCGAGATTGGAAATTGTTCGCTACGCGATGACAAAACGAAGATATCGAACAGGCCGATGTACCGGCTCGGCTCAGCCAGAAACCCAGGCAAGTGCAGCCGATCGGCGATTCCCATCGCGCGCGCTGCCTGCTCGATGTTGGCGCGCTCGGGGCCCTCACCCACGATCACCAGCCGAAACTTGCCCGAAAGCCCACCCGCCGCGCGCATCAACATAGGAAAATCCTTTACCGCGCGCAGACCAGCCAGACTGCCGATCACCACTTCACCCGGCTTCCGGCGAAAGCCGGGGATAGCGCGAGGCTCGGACTTGGCTGCGTACCGATCGACCGCGATGCCGTTAACGATGCGGTGAACGCGCGCGGGCGGTTGCTTCCAGACGCCCAGCGCGATGCCTTCCAACGTGCGCGAGGGTACCACCAGCGCGTGCGCCGCCCCCAGCGCAAGGCGTCGATAGGCGTTGCGTTCGGCCTTTAGCCCGCCCGCCTCATCTTCGTTGAACCCATCCTCATGGTGCACCAGCGGCGGCACGCCCTTGCCGAACACGCGCCGCGCCATCACACCGTCGATCGCGCCCCAGTTATAGGTCAGCACCAGATCGAAGCGGCGCATATAGCGCGCAATCGCTTCATAGCGCGCCACCGATGGCCGCCCGGTGAGCGGTGGCGGATCTTGCGCGATTTCATAAGGAACGCCCGCCGCAATCGCATCCCGCGCCCCAAGCGCATTCGGCACCCCAGACACGATCGTATGGCGCACCGGGTCTCCCCAGGCGTTCATCAGCCGGATGGCGCGCGCTTCCTTGCCCCCCAGATCGAAGCTGGAATGTAGATGCAGGATATGCGGCCGCTGCGACATCAGCGCCGCCCTAGCCGATTCCGAGCGCTTTGCGGGCGACTTTCTCGAGTTCGGGGTCGAGCTTTGGCGGGTCCATCGGCACGGTCGCTTCCAGCCGATCGGCGATATAGGTCAGCGCAGCAATGCGGCCGGCTTTCTTGTTGTTGCCGTCGATCACCTGCCAAGGCCCCCAGCGCGTATCGGTCCGGCGAAACATTTCGGCCATCGCATCCAGATACTCGTTGCGGCGCGCGCGGTTACGATAATCGTCCAGCCCGGTCTTCCAGCGCTTCCAGGGGTGATCGAGCCTTTCCTTCAGCCGCTCGTCCTGCGCCTCCTGTGTCACATGGATGAATAGCTTGACGATCGTCGTCCCCGAATCGGCCTGCTGCGCTTCGAATTCGTTGATCTCATCATAGCCACGCCGCCAATCGGCCTCGCTGGCATAGCCTTCGATCCGTTCGACGAGCACGCGCCCGTACCAGCTGCGATCGAATACCGCGATGTCGCCATCACGCGGCAACCGCTGCCAGAACCGCCAGAGGAAATGCCGCGCTTTCTCATCGGGGCTCGGTGCTGCGATCGGCCAGACCTGAAAATAACGCGGGTCCCATTCCGCGGTCAGCCGCTGGATGATGCCGCCCTTTCCCGCTGCATCCCAACCCTCAAATACAATTGCCGCGCGTTTTTGGTGGCAGATATGCGCCGCCTGGATATGCGCGAGCCGCTCTTGAACCTTGGCGAGATCGACGTCGTAATCACCGTCATATTTTGCGCCAATTTCATAATCGGCGAGGTTGATTGTCATACCGGTTTCACCTCTCCCAGGTCTGGGCCCAGATCAGGGACATGAACGTCCCAAGCCCCCCGGCGACGCAACACCAGCAAATAATAGATCACTGACAAGCCAATTTGCGCGCCCGTCATCAGCAGGCCGGGGCGCCCCTCCTCAACATCAAGCCAGTTGAGCCAGATGATATAGCCCAGCGCCATGAGGGTAACGACGGGCATCAGCGGATAAAGCGGGCTCTTGAACGGCGCATCGGCAAGCATGCCCTTGCGCCGTCCCTCAATCATCGCCAGCGCGATTCCGGCATAGATCACCACCAGTCCCGTACCGCTCAGCACCAGCAGCAGCTCAAGCGACAGGAAGCAGCAGGCGATCCCTGCCCCACCCGCGATCAGTGTGCTGATCCAGGGCGAGGCGAAACGCGGGTGGATTGCCGTAAGCCAGATGTCCATTGGCCGGCCCCAGCAACGATCACGCGCCGTGCCGTAAAAGAAGCGCGCACAGGCGAGGATACAGGCGATGATCGCATTGACGACGGCCGTCGCGACGCCGATCGATACCCAGGCAGCGGTGGTGTCACCCGCGCGCATCTTCACCAAAAGCCCGAACGGATCGTCGCTGGCAAAGGCCGCTTTCAAATCCGGCGTACCCGCCAGCAGCGCGAGCATCGGCAGAATTTCGAGCAGCAAGGTGAGCGCGACAGCCCAGAAAATCGCATGCGCAATCTTGCGCGGCGCTTCGTGCATTTCCTCGCCGAAATAGACCGCCGCGCCGTAGCCGTTCAGCGCAAAGATGCCGATCGATGCCGCCAGCCCCATTGAAGCGGCGGAGGCGGGCTCCAGCGTGGCACCATTTGCGGCGAGCATCACCGGGTTGGCGAGCATGTCCGCCAGCGGACGCACGGCGTTGCCGAACCCCAGCCAGACGACTGCGACGACCGCCAACACCTCGACCAGCAGGAAAACCCCCGTCACCCAGGCGTTCACCCGGATCTGCAGCACGGCGACCAGCATCGCGCCTGCAATCACCGCGACCGCGAGCGGCACGGCGGGAATGCCGGGCAACACCATCCCCAATATCGCCGCCAGCCCCAGCGCGAGCGCGGGCGGAAACAGGATGTTGTTGAAGACGTTGACGCCCAGCATCACGAAACCGGGCAACGGCCCCAGCGTGTGCGCCACCATCACATATTCACCGCCCGCAACCGGCCATTTCGACGATAATTCGGCATAGATATAGGCGGTTGCGACGCAGACCATCCCGGCGAGCAGCATCGCCCAGATCGCGCCCGTACCCGCCGCGCGGAGCATACCCGGCACGATCACGAACAACGACGATACCGGGCTCGTCAGCGACAGTGTCAGAAACAACACCCCAACCACCCCCAGGCTGCGCACGAGCGCCGTTGGTTCGGGTGGTTGCAACTGGTGGTCGAGCATCGTTCCCCTTACCCTAAACGTCGCCCCGAGCCCGTTGGGCTATGCGGATGGCTTTGGCGCTGCAACCTCTACGGTACGGATATTAAGTTCTCGCAACTGCTTTGGCGTCGCAAAATTCGGGGCACCCATCATCAGGTCCTCCGCCTTCTGGTTCATCGGGAAGGTGATGACCTCGCGGATGTTGGGCTCGTCGGCGAGCAGCATGACGATGCGGTCAACCCCAGGAGCCGAGCCCCCGTGCGGCGGCGCACCGAATTTGAAGGCGTTGATCATGCCGGCAAAATCACGGTCGACATCGGCCTGGCTGTACCCGGCGATTTCAAACGCCTTGTACATGATTTCCGGGCGGTGGTTCCGGATCGCGCCCGATGACAGCTCAACGCCGTTGCAGACAATGTCATACTGATAGGCCAGAATATCGAGCGGATCCTTGGTTTCCAGCGCCTCCAGTTCGCCCTGCGGCATGCTGAACGGGTTATGGCTGAAATCGATCTTCTTGGCGTCCTCGTCATATTCGAACATCGGGAAATCGACGATCCAGCAGAATTCGAAGCGGCTCTGGTCGATCAGCTCGAGCTGTTCAGCAACGCGGGTGCGCGCCAATCCAGCCAGCTTCGCTGCCTGTGCTTCCTTGCCGGCGGCGAAGAAGATGCCGTCATCCGGGCCAAGGCCGAGCGCATCGGCGATCGCCTTCATCCCTTCCTGCCCGTGATTGTTGGCGATCGGCCCGCCGAACACGCCCTGCTTCTGCGTGGCATAGCCAAGGCCCGGAAAGCCCTCGCTCTGCGCCCAGGCGTTCATGTCGTCGAAGAATTTGCGGCTCTTTTCGGCGGTCGCTGGCGCGGGGACGGCGCGGACGACATCACCACCCTCGACCATCGACGCGAACCGACCGAACCCTGATCCCTTGAAATGATCGGACACATCCGTGATCAGCAACGGGTTACGCAGATCGGGCTTGTCATTGCCATATTTCAGCATCGATTCCCGGTAAGGAATCCGCCGGAACGGCAGCGCGCTCACGGACCGACCCTTGCCCTGCCAGTCAGCGAATTCTTCAAACACGCCGTGCAGCACGGGTTCGATCGCCGCGAACACATCGTCCTGCGTGACGAAACTCATCTCGAAATCGAGCTGGTAGAATTCGCCCGGCGAACGATCAGCGCGCGCGTCCTCATCGCGGAAGCAGGGCGCGATCTGGAAATAGCGGTCGAAGCCTGCGACCATGAGCAGCTGCTTGAACATCTGCGGTGCCTGCGGCAGCGCGTAGAATTTGCCCGGATGCACGCGGCTGGGCACCAGATAATCGCGCGCGCCTTCGGGCGACGACGCGGTCAGGATCGGCGTTTGAAACTCGGTAAAGCCCTGCCCGATCATCCGCTGGCGCAGTGATGAGATGACGTGCGAGCGCAACAGGATATTGGCGTGCAGCCGCTCGCGCCGCAGATCGAGGAAGCGGTAGCGCAAGCGGATATCCTCGGGATATTCCGCATCACCCGCGACCGGCATTGGCAGTTCCTGCGCATGGCTCTGGATCACCGCCTCCGTCGCGCGGATTTCGATCGCGCCGGTCGGCAAATTGGGGTTCACCACATCAGCCGCGCGCGCAATGACGGTGCCGGTGATGGTCACAACGCTCTCGTTCTTCAGCCGCTCGATCACGGCAAAGGCGGGGCCGCTCACATCGGTGACGATCTGGGTAATGCCATAATGATCGCGCAGATCGATGAACACCAGATCGCCATGATCGCGTTTCTTGTGCACCCAGCCCGACACGCGGACCTGCTGGCCGACATGATCGGGACGGAGTTCAGCGCAAGTGTGGGTGCGATAGGCGTGCATGGTGGGCAACTTCTCAATTGGCGTCGCCCCAGCGCAAGCTGGGGCCTTGTGGGATAGGGCGCGCCGGTTGCCGCAACACGCCGACTTTCGTCGGCATGACGGCTTTGGCAGTTGCCCGCGCTTCCCCGCCAACCCCGGCTTTGTCAAGACGAACGACTCTCGTTATGGCGTCATGAATGCACATTCACGACCTGATCGACGATTCCGCCGCGCTCGCCAATCTTTGCCACCGCCTTTCGCAATCGCCGTTCGTCGCGGTCGATACCGAGTTCATGCGTGAGAACAGCTATTGGCCCGAGCTGTGCCTGATCCAGATCGCCGATGCGAACGAAGCCGCGGCAATCGACCCGATGGCCCCGGGCATCGATCTGAAGCCGCTTCTCGATCTGCTGACCGAGAATGACGAGGTGCTGAAGGTATTCCATGCCGGCGGGCAGGATATCGAAATCGTCTATAATCTGACCGGCAAGACGCCGTTTCCGATGTTTGACAGCCAGGTTGCGGCGATGGCGCTGGGGCAAGGCGAGCAGATCGGCTATTCGAACCTCGTCGAGAGCTATCTCGGGATCAGCGTCGACAAGGGCGCGCGCTTCACCGATTGGAGCCGCCGTCCGCTCGACAAGCGCCAGATCGAATATGCGATCGGTGACGTCACCCATTTGTCGACGATCTTCCCCAAGATGCTCGAACGCCTGCGCAAAACCGGTCGCGGCGCGTGGCTCGATCAGGAAATGGAGCGGATCGCCAATCCCGCCAACTACGCGAACGATCCCGAGGAAGCCTGGAAGCGCGTGCGCATCGCCGGGCGCAAGCCAGAGGTGCTTGGTCGGCTGAAGGCACTGTCGAAATGGCGCGAGCTTGAGGCGCAGGCGAAGGATTTGCCGCGCGGGCGCATCATCAAGGACGAAACATTGGCCGATCTGGCTGGCACGCCGCCCAAGAAACAGGCTGATCTGGCGCGCGTTCGCGGCCTGTCGCCAGCCTGGGCAAACAACGATATCGGCGCACGGCTGATGGCGGCGCTGGAAGCAGCCAAACCGATGAGCGCGGCAGACATGCCCGCGCGCGAAGACCGCAAGCAAGGCAATGGTAAGGAAGGCGCGCTGGTCGCCGATCTGCTCAAGCTGCTGCTGAAAATCCGCGCGCGCGATATCGATGTCGCCGCCAAACTGCTCGCCCGAACCGAGGACCTCGAAGCACTGGCCGCCGGGCAACGCGAAGGGCTCGCCATCCTAGAAGGCTGGCGTTTCGAACAATTCGGCAAAGACGCGCTCGCGCTGGTCGAGGGGCGGCTGGCCTTTGCAGTCAAGAACGGCAAGCTGAAGATGACGCGGGCGGAGGACGAGGGTTGAGCTCGTTGGTGGGCATTGGCGTCTAGTGATTTTAAACTAACCGTTCGTGTCGAGCGAAGTCGAGACACGCTGCGCAGCGTTTTTGGCATGTTTCTCGACTTCGCTCGAAACATACGGGCATTAGGAGTCGACTACGGCTAACGTCCTCCAGGTCGGAACACGAACGCCCCCTACCCCCGCAACGCGACCTGACGCCCGAGCGCATTGGCGAGCGCCTTGTGCCGCCGCTCGACCGCTTCGCTGTAGAGCGCGCCATCGCCCGGCGCCAAGGTGAGCGCCACCGCCGCGCCGTCATCATCGATCCGCGATCGCTGCAGCGGCCCGGCCAGCCCGCCGCTCATCCGCTGCCCCAGCCGCATGGCAAGACCCCAGGCGGTCGCGCGTTTCAGTTCGGTGGGGGTCGCAAGCGCGGGAATCAGCGGCGACGCATCCGTACCGCCACCAAGGGACGTGAACAGCGCCTGCGCCAGCAAGGCGCGGCCATGCGCATCGATCGCCACCCAGTTGCCGTGCAGCGCGATTTCGACGCCGCGTTCGGCGCGAAATTCAGGGTTGGCGCGCCAGCCCACATCAGCGAGCAGACATGCGGCATGACGTAATCTCGCGATTTGTGGCGGCTCGCCCGCGAATAGCGGCGCGATCCAGCCGTCAAGCAGATCGCCATGTTCGGCAAAACGGCCAAGCCGCCGCCCTTCATCACGTGCGGCAACGATCAGCGGGTCCAGCGCCCGCTCCTCGGGCGACAATGCCCCGAACAACAGCCCCTCGCGCAGCCCAAATGCCGAAACGATCGTCGTACGCGCGCCGAGATGCCGCAACAGCACCCCAAGCAGCGCATTCGCATCGCCCAATGTCGGCACCCGCGCGGACGACAGCGTTGGGATCGCGCGCAGCTTGCCCTTGGCGATATGGCTGAGCGTGCGACCGTTCCGGATAATCGCGGCGGGCGCCATTTCATATTGGTGCAGCACCGGCAGCGGATAGCCGGTGACGTGCATGTCGAGCCGCGCCAGTGCGCGCCACGATCCGCCGACGAGATAAAGGGGGAGCCCGGTGCCCTTGCCTGTCCATCCCGACTGCTCGATCATCGATCCGACCCGACGATCGAATGACCGCAGCCCTTTTGATCTAAGCGCGCCAAGCCGCAATACGCCGAGCGGGAACGAGGCACGTTCATGCACTTCCCCGCCGCATACGCGCACCAGCTCAAGGCTGCCGCCACCCAGATCGCCGACAATGCCGTCGGCATGCGGAATGGCCGAAAGCACGCCGAGCCCCGCCCCCAGCGCCTCCTGCTCACCGCTCAGCAGCTCGACCTCAAGCCCCATGGCACGGGCATCCGCGAGCAGCACATCGCCATTGGTCGCATCGCGAACCGCTGCCGTCGCCACGGTGCGCAGCCGCGCCACCTCCATCTCGCGCGCCAGCGCCGCGAACCGGGCAAGCGCGATCCGCGCGACGCGCAGCGCTTCCGCATCGATCGCCCCGGTCTCGGCAAAGCCGCGCCCCAGCCCGGCCATCACCTTTTCGTTGAACAGGATCGCGGGCAATCGCGCCGGTCCCTGATAGACCACAAGGCGGATCGAATTGGAGCCGATATCGATAATCGCGGTGCGCGGCTCCGCGATCGGATCAACCTTCGGTTTACGGAAAAGCAATGTGGCCATCAGGTCAGAACGCGCGAGCTGGCATTAATGACGCCGCCGCAGCGACAATTTCGGCACCGAATCGCTGCCTTGCAGTGCCGCTCCACGCCCGGACAGCGACGGGTTGGTCATGAAATAGCGGTGCAGATTGAACGGGCGACTACCCGGCGCAACGCGCTCATAGTTACCATCGGGCAGCAGCACCCAGCTTTGTTCATTATCGATCAAGTTGGCGACCATCACCTGATCAAGCACCTGATCGTGCACGGTCTTGTTCTCGATCGGCAGCAGATACTCGACCCGGCGATCGAAATTGCGCGGCATCGCATCGGCGGACGAAATGAACAGCTTCGCCCCGTCATTCGGCAGTGCCTTGCCATTGCCGAATGCCCAGATGCGGCTGTGCTCCAGGAAACGCCCGATCACTGATTTGACGCGGATATGCTCCGACATATCCGGCACGCCGGGCTTCAGGCAGCAAATGCCGCGAATGACCAGGTCAATCTCAACCCCGGCATTGCTCGCCTCATAGAGTTTTTCGATCACTGCCGGATCGACCAGCGAGTTCATCTTCGCCCAGATGGAGCCCGGCTTGCCCGCACGCGCAAAGGCGATCTCGGCATCGACGCAATCCACCAGCCGCTTGCGCAGATCGCGCGGGGACAGGCTGACCAGCGCCATATTCTCGGGCTCGACATAGCCGGTCACGTAATTGAACATTTGCGCCGCATCGCGCCCGATCCGCGGATCCGCCGTGAAGAAGCTAAGATCGGTGTAAATTTTCGCGGTGATCGGGTGATAATTGCCCGTCCCGAAATGGCAGTAGGTACGATACTGCCCACCCTCGCGCCGGACGACCATCGATACCTTGGCGTGGGTTTTCCACTCCATGAAGCCGTAGACGACCTGCACCCCTGCCCGTTCAAGCGCCGACGCCCAGAGCAGGTTCTGCTCCTCGTCGAAACGCGCCTTCAGTTCGACCACGGCGGTCACCGATTTGCCCGCCTCGGCGGCAGCGATCAGCGCGTTGATGACGGCTGGCTGCTTGCCGGCGCGGTACAGCGTCTGCTTGATCGCGACGACATCGGGGTCGCTCGCTGCCTGGCGCAGAAAAGCGAGGACGACGTCGAAGCTTTCATACGGGTGGTGGACCACGATATCTTTGGCCCGGATCGCCGCGAAACAATCGCCGCTATACTCGCGGATTCGCTCCGGGAAACGGGGCGAATAGGGCGGGAATTTCAGGTCTGGGCGATCCTCATCGACGATGGCCTCAAGGTCACCGACACCCAGAAATGCCGCGCCATCGGTCACGAACGCATCGGAACCACCCAATTCGTCGCGCAGTGCCGCGCTTAACTGTTCGGGCATCCCCGATTCAAGTTCCAGCCGAATCACCCGCCCGCGCCTACGCCGCTTGATGGCATTGGCGAAGTAGCGGACCAGATCCTCGGCTTCTTCCTCGATCTCGATATCGCTGTCGCGCAGCACGCGGAATTCGGCGGCACCGATGACGCGGTAGCCAGGGAAAATCACCGACGAGAACCGCTTCACCAGCGATTCGACCGCGATGTAACGCGCCGATTCGCCCGGCAGGCGCACGAAGCGCGGCATCGGCGCGGGCAGCATCACCAGTTCCTGGATCGGTTGATCATCCGACAAGCGCACCAGATCGAACATCACCGCCAGCCCCTTGTTGGGCATGAACGGAAACGGATGCGCAGGATCGAGCGCCTGGGGCGTCAGAATCGGGAAAATCTGCTCGCGGAAATGGGTTTCGAGCCAGGCCAGATCGGCAGGCACCAATGCCTCGTCAATCATCTTCGATCCGAGCACGGCGATGCCGGTTTCCCCGAGCAACCGGCGCAAATCGCGCCACACATTGCGCTGGCTTTCGACCAAAGCATCGGCCCCCGCCACGATCGCGGTCAATTGCTGGCTGGAATTCAGGCCATCGGCGGACAGCCGGTCGACATCCTGCAGCTGTTGCCCCTTCAGCCCGGCAACGCGGACCATAAAGAACTCATCGAGGTTCGACCCAGAAATCGAGAGGAACCGCAACCGCTCCAGCAGGGGATGCGCAGGGTTACATGCCTCCTCCAGCACGCGGCGGTTGAAGGCAAGCCACGACAGCTCACGGTTGAAATACCGGTCGCCGGCGCTGGTGCCGACGAACAGGTCATCATCATCGACTTCCGCAATATGGGCGGGGCGGTTCATGCAGAATCATTCCCTGTAATCACGGCGCGATCGATGATCAGGCCCAGCGGCGCCAATGTGCCCCGCGCGAGCGGAATCGACAAGCGTTTGCGGCTCTGTCCGATCTCCTGATCGAGCGCATCGACCGCCCGCAACAGCGCGACATGGCTGCGTTCGACGCGGGCAACCAGCCATTGCAGCAATTCTGGCCGCGCATCGAGCCCGCGCCGCGCAAATTCGCGCGCGAACAGCGCCTCCATCAGCGAATCGTCGGGCGAATGGAGTGTCAGGATCGGCGTTGCCGCCAATCGCGACCGAAGATCGGGCAATGTCACGTCCCACGACGGCGGCGGTGCATCCGCGACGATCAACAGCGGGCGGCGACTCGCTTGCGCGGCGTTCCAGGCGTGAAAAATGGTCGTCTCACTCGCGCGCTCGGCATCGTCGATTGTAATACCGCCGCTCTGGACGGCAAAAATCCGCGCCAGCAGACTGCGACCTGATTTGCGCGGACCGACCAGCATCGCGGCCATCACCGGCCATGCGCCCCAGCGCTTCAGCGACTGGGCGGCGCGCTGGTTCGATTCGCTGATCAGAAACTCGTCCTCGCGGGCATCCGCCGGATAGGGTAGCGGCAGGGAAAGCTGCTTCATCCCGCCGTCGCGTTTTCGGCCTGCCCAACAGGTTGCGGCGATGGCGTGCGTGCCCGCTGAATGCGAATCGCGCCCGACCCCAGCGTCACTTGCCAGCCGCGCGCTTCCAGCGCTGCCTTCAGCGCCGCTACATCGCCGTCATAGCCGACGCGCATCACCGATATGCCGCCAAGCGCCAGGCTGGTCGTGATCGCCGATCGCACACCGGGAATGCCGCGCAGCGCACGTTCGGTCGCCTCGACCGCCGCCGATCCGGGCGTGTCGAATTGCACTGATATGGCGCCCGCCCCGCCATCGACTATCACAGCCTCGTCGCCCGCGACCGACTCATCGACGGTCGCTTCGTCTTCCTCGTCGAGACCCGGCGGGCGGAACCGCAGACCGGGATCAACGCGAAGAACGCCTGCGGACAGGGCATTTTGATAGGCCTGGTCAATCCGCTTGATGCCAGCGTCGAGCAACGCGGGCAGCGCATCACCGCTTCCCACCCGCAGCGAAAAACGCGTCAGCAACCGGTTGTCGGGCCCGAACCGCGCCTGAAACTGCCCGACGATCGGCCCGCCGGGATATTGCCGGAACAGGTGGACGATCGGGATCAGCACGTCGGATGCGCCGTATTGCTCAAGCACCATCCGCCACCAGCCACGACTCGGACGGTTGATCTGCCCGGCGTTCAGCAACAGCGAATCGGGGCCAGTGCCCGACGGGCGCACATAATCGATCGTGCTGTTGCCGGTGCGGAACCGTGCCCAGGCTTCGTGCCAATCCGTACGCTGTTCGAATACGCGCGCTGCGCCGCCTGACCATTCGACCGGCAGCACGAGCATCGGCGGCGACCGAGACAAGCTGCCCGCGACGCCCAAAATCGATGCGGCCCGATTGCGATCGAACATCACCCCCAGTCGCGCAACATAGCGATTCGGGCCGATCTGTTCATTTTCGACGACGATGCCCGAAACGATCGAATCGAGTGCCGAATCGGAGAGATTGCCGCCACCGCCGCCCATCCGCCGCGACAGCATCTGCCAGCCCTTGCGCTGCGCCAGGCGCCACCCTGCCAAGCGAGCGGCATTGGCGGTCTTGCCAGATGTATCGACCTCCACCCCGCCTACTTCAAAACTCCCCGAACCGCCCGGCGACGAACGGCGCTGGCCGGCATCGCCCTGCGCGACGCTACTGCCATTGATCAGCCCGGCCACCAGCAAGGCGGCGATGGCGAGCGTCGTCGGCACGAAACGGGGTCGGTTGATGGCCATGTCGGCGCCCTTTTGGCGAAGCAGACGTGGAAATCCAAGCGCGTTATGGCTAGGCCGCAGCAATGAACGATCCACATGACGACAAATCGGGCGAACCGGGCGGCTATACCTATGCCCAGGCGGGCGTTTCGATTGCGGCCGGCAACGCGCTGGTGCGCGCGATCGGGCCGATGGCAAAGGCAACCCGGCGTAAGGGCGCGGACGCCGATCTGGGCGGTTTCGGAGGCTTTTTCGATCTGAAGGCGGCGGGTTTCGTCGATCCTTTGCTCGTTGCCGCCAATGACGGCGTCGGCACCAAGCTAAAGCTCGCGATCGAGCACAACGCGCATGACGGTGTCGGTATCGATCTGGTCGCGATGTGCGCCAATGACCTGATCGTCCAGGGCGCGGAACCCCTGTTCTTCCTCGATTATTACGCGACCGCCAAACTAGTGCCCGACATCGCCGAGCGCGTGATCGCGTCCATCGCCGAAGGCTGCCTGCAGGCCGGCTGCGCGCTGATCGGTGGCGAAACGGCGGAAATGCCCGGCATGTATGCCCCGGGCGATTATGATCTCGCCGGTTTCTGCGTCGGCGCGGTCGAACGTGACCGGGTGCTGACGGGCGCGGCCATTGCGCCGGGCGACGTCATCCTGGGATTGGCATCATCGGGGGTGCATTCGAACGGCTTTTCGCTGGTGCGCCGCCTCGCTGCCGATCGCGGCTGGCGGCTCGATCGACCCGCGCTATTCGATCAGCAGGTGCTGCTGATCGACGCGCTGATGGCCCCCACGCGGATTTACGTGAAAAGCCTGTTGCCGCTGCTCGCCGAGCGCCGCCTGAAGGGGCTGGCACACATCACCGGGGGTGGCTTGCTGGAAAATGTGCCGCGTGTGCTGCCCGCTGGCACCCATGCCGTGATCGGTGCCGCAGCGTGGGAACAGCCCCGGCTGATGGCGTTCCTGCAGGCGCAGGGCAATATCGAGCCTGAGGAAATGGCCCGCACCTTCAACTGCGGGATCGGCATGATCGCGATTGTCGCCGCCGATCAGGTGAGCACCGTCAGCGATGCGCTGACTTCGGCAGGCGAAACCGTCTTCACGATCGGAAGGATCGACGCGGCCGAACGCGGTTGCACCGTCCATGGCCCTGCCGAAAGCTGGGGCGCGCGCGCCGACTGGTCGGCCACGCATCATGGCTAAGAAACGGGTTGCCGTTCTGCTGTCAGGCCGCGGCACCAATTTTGCCGCGCTGTTATTCGCGTCGCGTGCCGCTGGCTGTCCCTATGAAATCGTGATGGTGATCAGCGACGTGGCGGATGCTGCTGGGCTCAACATCGCCCGCGCGGAGGATGTTGCAGTTTTCACGCCCACAGCCGACGACAAGGCTTTGTTCGAGGCGGAGGTTAATCGGCTGCTGGTGCATGCGCAGATCGACGTCATTGCACTCGCCGGGTTTATGCGCATCCTGAGCGAGGGGTTCGTCGAACGATGGGAGGGGAAGATTCTCAACATCCACCCTTCGCTGCTGCCCAAATACAAGGGGTTGCGCACCCACGCCCGCGCTATGATCGATGGCGAAAGCCATACCGGCGCTTCTGTCCATCTCGTGACCGCCAAGCTCGACGATGGGCCAGTGCTCGGTCAAACGCCGGTGGCCATCATTCCCGGCGAGGATGTCGTGGCGCTCGCCAACCGGGTGCTGGTTGCCGAGCATGAGCTGTACCCGCGGGTCCTTGCCGCGTTCTGCGCACCATGAGTCCTGACCCCGCCATCGAGCTGGCCCGCGTGCGCGCGATTTGCCTGGCGCTGCCGGAAGCCGATGAGCGGCTGTCGCATGGTTCGCCCGGCTTCTTCATCACGAAAGGCAAGTTCTTCGCCTATTTCTGGCATAACCATCACGACGACGGCATCACCGCCGTGCATACAAAGACCAGCGGGTTCGAAGAACAGGCAATGCTGATCGAGATGGACCCCGATTTTTATTTCATCCCGCCTTATCTGGGGCCGAGCGGATGGATCGGCATGCGGCTCGATCTGGACGATACCGATTGGGACCGCGTGGCCGACCGGATCACGGTCAGCTGGACACTGATTGCACCAAAGCGGTTGCTGACGGAGGGACTAACATGAGCGACGATCCAGTTGCGCCCCCCGCCCCCGAAGTAGCCGCCGAAACAGTCGCGATCCGTCGCCGCTGGCTGTCGCTGGGCGAAGCGGTGGCGGTCGCGGGGGTCATCATCGGCGGGCTGACCTTCTGGAACAGCTTTGAGGAACGCCGCGATGCGCGCGAAATCCGCGCTGAGGAACGAGCGGCGGCAAGGGAGGCGGCGCTTGCCGCATCGCGCCGCACCGGCTTGATCGCCACCGAGGCGAATGGCAGCAAGATCGCGTTCAAGGGCGTCGATTGCGCGCTGCAATCAACCGATATCCGCTTCCCCAAGGCACTGGGCGTAACGGCTCAAAGCACCGTTACGGTACACGAGATCGAAGCGGCGTGGATTGCGCGGCCGCTGTTGAAGCTGACCGATGGCGGCGATGACCGGCGCCAGGGCCGCCTTCCGGTGCTTATCGACAGTCTATGCACGGGGCCAGAGGGTAACCGGCAGGAATCGGCGATCTACGATATCGCCTGGCGGATCGAGCCCGGTCTGTTTGGGCGCAGCCTAAAACTGCGCGGCATGGTGATGCGCCAGCGCGTCACCGGCAGCGGCGGGCAAGCAACGCTCGACGCGCTCTGGACCAAACCCTGAGCGCGCCGAGCAGCTACATCAACCGACGATTTCTTCGGGCTTGAAGAAAAACGCGATTTCGATCGCGGCATTTTCTTCGCTGTCCGAACCATGGACCGAATTGGCTTCGATCGATTCTGCAAGTTCCTTGCGGATCGTGCCGGGTTCGGCGTTCGCGGGGTTGGTCGCGCCCATGATGTCGCGGTTCGCCTGGACGGCATTTTCGCCCTCAAGCACCTGGACGACGACAGGGCCGGAAATCATGAACGACACTAGGTCGTTGAAGAACGGCCGCTCACGGTGAACGCCGTAAAATTCCTCGGCCTGTTCGCGGCTCATATGGATGCGCTTGGACGCAACGACGCGCAGGCCGGCTTCCTCCAGCATCTTGGTGACTGCGCCGGTCAGGTTGCGGCGGGTGGCATCGGGCTTGATGATCGAAAAGGTGCGTGTCGCGGCCATGACTGGTGCGGTTCCTGTGTCTGGAGTGGTGTAGGATTAGATCGACCGCGCCTTTAGCGGCGAGCGCTGCAATCGGCAAGCCACGCCCGTCCCGCCGCTGAGTCCCAATCCTAGGCCGCCTGTTCCCAGCCGCCGCCCTCGCCCTGCTTCCAGTATCGGCGCTCGACCCCGGGCTTGTCGGCCAACGCGCGCCAGGCCGCTCGCGCCTCGACGATCGCGTCGTCGTCGAAGAAGTGGAAGGCACGGTCGAATTCCAACGCTTCATCGCGCCAGCGGGAATCGGCAATGGCAATGTTGCGCGCACCATTGGCGGGGGTCGCGTCAGGCGCGATGAGCACCGGCTGGGCAGCATCGTTCGCACCGCCCGCCTGCGCATGCGGTAGAAAACTCTCCGCCGTGTAGCTCCAGAGCAGCTTGTCGAGCGCAGCGCGGCGCATGGGCTCCTCGGCCACGATCAACAGTCGGCCGCCGCTTTCGATGACCTTTTCGGCAATCTTCGGCAGCACGCGGTCGAGCGGGCGCACGGTCAAGTGATAGAAATCGACCTGCACGCCCGCCCCTTTTCTCAAGCCTCGAAATTATCCGCGACAAACCGGTCGAGCAGCCGCACGCCATAGCCGGTCGCGCCCTTGTCAAAGGTTGCGCCTGGTTTGTCGGCCCAGACCATCCCGGCAATGTCGAGATGCGCCCAGCGGACGCCCTTGTCGACAAAGCGCTGGATGAACTGTGCTGCCGTGATCGAACCCGCGCCGCGCGGGCCGACATTCTTCATGTCGGCGATCGGGCTGTCGATCAGCTTGTTGTAAGCATCGGACAACGGAAAGCGCCACAACATGTCGCCGGTGGACTTGCCTGCCGCCAGCAGCTGTTCGGCAAGCGCATCGTCATTGGCGAACATGCCGCCATGTTCGTTGCCCAGCGCGATGATCATCGCGCCCGTCAGCGTCGCGAGATCGACGATCGTCTTGGGGCGATGGTTCTTCTGCACCCAGGTGATCGCGTCGCACAGCACCAGCCGCCCTTCGGCATCGGTGTTCAGGATTTCGATCGTCTGGCCCGACATCGAGGTCACGATGTCGCCGGGGCGCTGGGCGTTGGCGTCAGGCATATTCTCAACCAGACCACACACGCCAACCACATTCGCCTTGGCCTTGCGCAGCGCCAGCGCCTTCATCGCGCCGGCAACCGCACCCGCGCCGCCCATGTCCCACTTCATGTCTTCCATGCCCGGCCCGGGCTTGAGCGAGATACCGCCGGTGTCGAACGTTACGCCCTTGCCGACCAGCGCCAGATCGGGATCACCCGCCCCCTTGCCGTTCCATTTCATCACCAGCAGCTGCGCATCGCGCACCGAACCCTGGCTGACCCCGAGCAGCGCGCCCATGCCGAGTTCGGCCATTTCCGCTTCGCCCAGAACGCTGATTTCGAGCCCGAGGCCCGCGACATCAGCCTTCACCCGCTCAACGAAGCTTACCGGGTAAAGAATGTTCGGCGGCAACGCGACGAGCGTGCGGGTGAGGTCGAGCCCCTTGGTCACGGCGTCCTGCCCGTGCCAGGCATCTTCCGCACCCGCGGGCGCACCGACGAGGGTGATGGTGGTAAGTGTCGGTTTGGCCTTTTCGGCCAGTTTGGTGCGATAGGTATCGATCCGCCAGCCGCGCTGCACCGCCGCCGCAGCGAAGCGCGCCACCGCGCCGACCGCGGGTGCGCCGCCCAGACTGGAAAAATCGACAACGAGTTCCTGTACACCGGAAGTTAGCAGTCGCGCTGTCAGCGCACCCCCAGCGCGTTCGTAATCTGCCTCGGCGCCCGGTCCGACGCCAACTAGCAGCAGCTGAACGACATGATCGCCATCTGCGAAAAATGCCTCGACGATGCCACCGGCCTCCCCCTCGAACCGGGCGGCGCGTGCTGCACCCCGAACAAGGCGTTGCGCATCGGCGGTGATCGCGCCGAAATTGATCCGGTCGAGCCCGTCCTTTTCAACCGGCAATGCGAGCACGTGCGCAGTGGAGGGGCGGGTAGCGGCGAACTGAATTTGCATTGTGATCCTTGCAGGGTCGATGGGGACGTTCAGCCTCCTTAGGCCTTCGATCTCCAACTGGTAAAGCCGCTATGCCCCAGATCACCGGTAGCACCATCGGTGAAGCGGTTGCGGCAAAGTATGAACCGACATTGCAGGCCCGCCCCGGCAATGCGATAGGGCGGCAAAAGGCGGCGGCCGTTTCCGCCAGTCGGGGACTGTGCCTGCGTGAAGCGTTCCGTACTTCTTGCCTCCTGCGCGCTGGCAGCGATGATGATGGCGGCAAGCCCTGCCGCCGCACAGGATTTGCAGGACCGCCCTGTCGAGATCCCACCGCCCAGCGAAACGTCGGTGCCCACCGACGGTGATCAGGTCCAGTTCAGTGCCGAAGGCATCGAATATGACGGCAACGCAGACATCATCACCGCCACGGGCGATGTTCGCATGTTCCGTCAGGGCGATCGGTTGCGCGCCGACCGGATCGTCTGGAACCGCAAATCCGGGCAGGTCGTCGCCACCGGCAACATCGTCGTCACCAATCCGGGCGGCGATGCGGCTTACGGCGATTCGATCGAACTGACCGATTCGCTGAAGGATGGCGTGGTTGAAAATATGCTGGTCGTGCTCGATCAGGGCGGGCGGCTCGCGGCTGATCGTGGCAGCCGTAAGAACGGAATCGTCACACTTGATGATGCTGCCTACACGCCGTGTTCGGTGGTCGATTCAAGCAACTGCCCCAAGGAACCATCATGGAAGATCACCGCCATCCGGGTTGTCTATAATCCGGACAAGAAGCGGATTTATTATCAGGGCGCGCGCGTCAATGTGTTCGGCCTTTTCTCATTGCCCTTGCCAGCCTTTTCCAATCCGGTCGGTGACGGGACGGATAATGGCTTCCTGACGCCTGACTTGAAATATAGCCGCGTCAATGGCGCCGAATTTGCCCTGCCCTATTATTTCAAGCTGGCGCCCAATCGCGGACTGACGATTACCCCGCGCATCTACAGCGCTGTGCTGCCGATGCTGCAGGGCGATTATCGCGCGCTGACGTCGACCGGCGCGTATCGAATCCTCGCTTATGGAACGGTAAGCGACCGCACCGATACCCTCGCCGTTAACCCGCAGACCGCCAATGATGTGTTTCGCGGCTATATCGACGCAACTGGCAAATTCCAGCTCTCCCCGAACTGGAGCATCAGTGGATCATTGCGCGCCACAACCGATCGCACCTTTCTTCGTCGCTATGATATTTCGCGCGTTGATATTCTGCGCAACACGGTGAAACTCGAGCGGATTGATGAGAACAGCTATTTCTCGGTCGCGGGCTGGGCGGTACAGACGTTGCGGGTCGGCGACCGTCAGGGGCTTCAGCCGATTGCGCTCCCCGAAATTGATTACCGTCGTCGTGTCGAGAATGTCGGCCTCAATGGCGGGCGGCTCGAGCTTCAACTGAACTCGCTCGCGATCGGGCGAGCGGCTGGTCAGGATACGCAGCGCGCCTTTGCCAGCGCCAAATGGGATCTCCGCCGCATCACGCCGCTCGGCCAGGAAGTGACACTGACCGCTCTGGCCCGCGGGGACGTGTACCACGCCGATGATACGCTCGACACCACGGTCGTCAGCTATCGCGGACGCGACGGGTTTCGCGGGCGGGCCATTGCCGCTGCAGCGATCGATATCAAATGGCCGCTGATCGGCCGGTTTATGGGCGGCGCGCAGCGGCTGACACCCCGCGTTCAGTTGGTGACGACGCCGACGCTGAGCAATCTAGCCGTACCGAACGAGGATTCGCGCGCGGTTGATCTTGAGGATTCCAACCTTTTCTCGATCAATCGCTTTCCCGGCTATGACCGGTTCGAGGATGGAACGCGCGTCACTTACGGTCTCGATTGGGCTTATTCGCTGCCAGATTTCACCTTCGATGCGAATATCGGCCAAAGCTATCGTCTGAGTTCGCGCACCACATTGTTCCCCGACGGAACCGGGCTGAGCGAGCGCGTGTCAGACATCGTCGGCCGCAACGTCATCCGGTATAAAGACCTTATCTCGGTTACGCACCGCTACCGGCTCGACAAGGATGGGCTGGCGATCCGCCGCAACGAAGTTGACGCCACGATTGGCACACGCGGCACGTATCTGTTGCTCGGCTATCTGCGGCTCAACCGCAACATCGCCCCGTCACTCGAAGATCTGCGCGACCGCGAAGAAGCGCGGGTTGGCGGGCGCGTACAAGTAGCACGGTTCTGGTCACTGTTCGGATCGGCGGTGGTCAACCTCACCGATCGCAACGAGGATCCCACATCGCAGGCAAACGGCTTTGATCCGGTTCGCCACCGTATCGGTTTTGCCTATGAAGATGATTGTTTGCGCCTCGGCGTGACGTGGAAGCGCGATTATCAGGACACCGGGGACGCTCGGCGCGGGGACAGTTTCCTCTTGACGCTGGCATTCAAGAACCTCGGGCGCTAAGCTGGCGTTCAGCTGTGATGGCCGATCAGGCCCGTGCGATCCTGTATCCGATCGATTAGTGGGAATTCGAAGACCGTGATTCATTCATTCGTAAAGATGCGCCTGATCGGCCGTTCGGCCCTTGTTGCAACCGGAATGGCGATTGCCAGTGCCGCGATCGCGCAGACGGTGGCGGACAATCAGCTGCCAGATACCGGCTTGAACATCCCATCAAATCTGCAGATCTTCGGCAAGTTCGATCCCAATGTCCGCAAGCCAACGGCGATCGTGAACGATGCTGTCATTACCGGCACCGATGTCGACCACCGGGTCGCGCTGATCATTGCGGCCAATAACGTGAAGCCAACCGACGAAGAACGCGAGCGCCTGCGCCGCCAGGTGTTGAGCGGGCTGATTGATGAAACGCTCCAGATTCAGGAAGCCAAGGCAGCCGAAGTCACGATCACCAAGGAAGAAATTGATCGCGGCTTTTCTGGTGTGGCGCGCAGTTTCAACAAACCCGTCCCCGAATTGAAGATCTATCTTCGGGCGATCGGATCGTCAGAGCGATCGCTTCGCCGCCAGATCGAAGCGGAGCTCGCGTGGAGCCGCTATTTGCGCCGTAAGGTGGAACCCTTCATCAACGTAGGCGACACCGAGGTGGAGGGCATATTGAAGCGGCTGCAGGCCAATCAGGGATCGGAAGAGTTCCACGTCAAGGAAATCTATCTGACGGCCACTGCCGAGCGCGAACAGCAAGTGGTATCCGAAGCGCGGGCGCTGATGGGAACCATCCAGCGCGGCGAAAAGCCGTTTGAACAGGTTGCTCTGGAACGGTCGGAGGCCACCACGCGCGCCGTTGGCGGCGATCTTGGCTGGGTCCGCGCCGGGCAGCTGCCAGAAACGCTGGCGCAGGCTGCAGTCGAAATGAAGGTCAACCAGCTGGCCGGGCCGGTGCCGGTGCCTGGTGGCTATTCGATCCTGTATCTGGTCGACACCCGCAAAGTTGGGACCGCTGATTCCCGCGATGCCGTGTTGAACCTTCGGCAGATCAGCATGGCATTCAAAACGGGCATCACCCAGGCTGAAGCAACCGAAAAGGTCGCCGCTTTCGCCAAGATGACCCAGGGCATCAAGGGATGTGGCGACGTTGCCCAAGCCGCAGCGGCCTTTGGCGCCGAAGTGGTGGATAACGATGCGGTTCGTGTGCGCGATTTGCCGCCACAGCTGCAGGATTTGATGCTCGCACTTCAGATTGGCGAGTCGACACCGCCATTCGGTTCGCCGACTGACGGCGTGCGCGCGCTGGTGTTGTGCGGGCGTGACGATCCGAAATCGGCCGCCCTGCCAAGCATGGAACAGGTCCGCTCGCAGATGGAACAGCGCGGGGTAAACCTGCGCGCTGATCACAAGCTGCGCGATCTGCGGCGCGACGCCGTCGTCGAATATCGCTGATCCGGCAATGATCGCGCCGATCGCCGTTGCGATGGGCGATCCTGCAGGGATCGGGCCAGAGGTTGTCGCCAAGGCCTGGGCCCTGCGCGCCCAGCATGATCTGGCGCCGTTCTTCGCTGTGGGGGACGTGCGCGCGATCGAAAAGGTATGGAACGGCCCGGTCGAACGGGTCAGCGAGCCAAGCGATGCAGCTTTGCTGTTCGGTACGGCGCTGCCCGTGCTGTCGATTCAGGATGCCGGCTCGATCAATCCCGGCCATCCCGATGTCGATGGCGCTCGCTGCGCGCTGCATGCGCTTGAACTGGCGGTCGGGCTTACCCGGTCAGGCGCCGCTGGCGCGCTGGTGACCGGGCCGGTATCAAAGGCGCAGCTCTATCATATCGGCTTTACTGATCCGGGGCAGACCGAATTTGTTGCCGAACGCTGCGGCATCTCGCGCGAAAACACTGTGATGATGCTCGCCGGGCCCACGCTGCGCGTGGTGCCGATCACCACCCATGTTGCACTGGCAGACGTGTCCGCGCTGCTCAACATCGATCTGATCGTCGCCAAGGCGCGCGTTACGGCACGCGGGCTCACCCGCAATTTCGGGATCGAGAATCCTCGCCTCGCTCTGGCCGGGTTCAATCCGCATGCCGGTGAACAGGGATCGATGGGGCGCGAAGAGATCGATCTCCTGCTGCCGGCAATCGCGCTGTTGCGGGAGGAAGGGATCGACATAGTCGGGCCGCTGCCAGCTGACACGATGTTCCACCCGCGCGCCCGCGCGCGTTATGATGCGGCCTTGTGCTGCTATCATGATCAGGCTCTGATTCCGCTGAAGACGCTCCATTTCGACGACGGCGTCAACATGACGCTTGGCCTGCCGATCGTCCGCACCTCGCCCGATCACGGCACCGCCTTCGACATCGCCGGCCAGGATATCGCTGAACCCGGCGCGATGATCGCTGCAATCCAGCTCGCCGCCAGCGCTGCCATCCGCCGCGCCGAAAACGGGTGACGACGCTACCGCCGCTGCGCGAGGTAATTGCCCGGCATGGGCTGCAGGCGAGCAAGGCGCTTGGCCAGAATTTCCTGCTCGACGCCCAGTTGCTCGGCCGGATCGCGCGCATCCCCGGCGATCTCGATGGCACCGAGGTGTTCGAAGTCGGCCCCGGTCCGGGCGGCCTGACCCGCGCGCTGCTGGCAGCTGGTGCCCGCGTTACCGCTGTTGAGCGCGATCGGCGGTGTATGCCCGCGCTCGCGGAGCTGGGAGATGCCTATCCCGGCAAACTGCGGGTGATTGAGGAAGATGCGATGGCGATCGACGCGCCATCTTTGTTCGAAGGGCGCCCGCATATCGTGGCGAACCTGCCCTACAACATCGGCACGGCATTGCTGGTCAACTGGCTATCGGCCCCCTGGGCGCCGTGGTGGCAAAGCCTGACGCTGATGTTCCAGAAAGAAGTCGCCGACCGGATCGTCGCAACCGTCGACAGCGAACATTATGGCCGCTTGGCCGTGTTGGCCCAGTGGCGCACTACGGCACGGATCGCGATGGGGGTCCACCGATCCGCCTTCACGCCACCGCCCAAAGTGATGTCGGCCGTCGTCCACCTCACCCCACTTGAAAGCCCAGAAGGCGTGCCGCTGGCTATGCTCGAAAGGATAACCGCCGCCGCTTTCGGTCAGCGCCGCAAGATGCTGCGCCAGAGCCTGAAAAGCGTGCCCGGCGCGGTGGAGGCGCTGGAAGCGATGGGAATCGAACCGACTCGGCGGGCGGAAACCGTGAGCGTCGAGGAATTTGTGGCGCTGGCGCGGGCGCTGGCGACGCCCGGCTAGTTTATTGCGCCGCAGACACCTTCGCAGGCTGTGATGCAACCACGGTGACCGGTGGTCCCTTGGCAATCGCTGCCGCAAGCAATGTCGCCTCGGCACAGCCCTTCACACAGATCTTACGGATCTTGGCGAGGTTCTGGCGCGCACGTTCGATTGCCCCCTTGGCAATAAAAGCCTGACCTTGCCCCTTCAGCGCGGCAACGTCATTCGGTTCAAGCAGCAACGCTTCACGATAGAAACGGATCGCCTTGCCGGGCAAGCCGCGCGCTTCGGAAACATCGCCCAGCGCCACAAATGCCGCCCGGTTGCGCGGATCGACCGCCAGCGCGGTTTCTAGCGTATCGGCTGCCCCATCCAGATTACCCGCCGCCTGCGCCGCCCGACCCGCCGCGAGGAGTGACAGCGATTTGGCGTCAATCTGGCTGTCAGGCCGCTGGCCGTGCAACGATGTCGACAGCGACACCAATGTGAGAGCAACAGCAACAGACACGGTCGAGATGCGCATCAACGTCTCCAACTTCGATGGTTTCGGCAGAACTTCATCTTTGGCTAGCATGGCGATTGCAGTCTTGCGACAAAAAAGCCGTCCGTCGAGTCCCATGCTGGCGTTAGCCGCATGCCGCCCCCATGCGGACGCCCAGCGGGCAGTGTCAGGCTGGCAAGCGCCCAGCCCGGATTGGCGTCAACAAACCCAGCAATCTGGTCCGCGCCTTCCTCATCAAGCAGCGAACAGACGATATAAACCAGGGCGCCGCCCGGCTTGACGAGGCTTGCACCCAGGGCAAGCAGCCCCCGCTGGCTCGCCATTAATCGCTCGATCCGCGTCGGCGTCAGCCGCCACCGTGCCTCGGGATTGCGCCGCCAGGTGCCGGTGCCCGAACAGGGCGCATCGATCAGCACGACATCGGCCAGCCCTGCCATATCAGCAAGTCTTTCCGCTTCATGCCCCGGATCGAGCAAGCGCGTATCGATGAAATCGATCCCGGCCCGCGCCGCACGCGGCGCGAGGCGCGACAGGCGGGCGCGATCGATGTCGCATGCGATCAGCTGCCCCTTGCCTTGCATCGCCGCCGCGAGCGCGAGCGTCTTGCCGCCAGCGCCCGCGCAGAGATCGATCACGGTCATCCCCGGCTGTGCAGCAGCGGCCATGCCGACAATCTGGCTGCCCTCGTCCTGCACTTCGATTGCGCCATCCGCCCACAGGTCGAGCGCCTCGATCTGCGTTCCCGCGGGCAAGCGGACACCGTCGGGCGCGTGCGGCGACGGCGTCGCCCCGTCGATCGCCGCGATCACCGCTGCCGGATCGGCACGCACGCGGTTGACACGAATGTCGAGCGGCGCGCGATCCACGAGCGCGGGCAGTTCCTCATCACCGATGCCCGATGCGTAGAGCTTGCCGAGCAACCACCCCGGCGCAACGCCGACCGCAGCGGGATGCTCGCTCGACCCGATCGGCGCGGGCGCATGCGTCGATCCGTCAAACAGCGCTGCCAGGTCTGGATCAGTACGCGCGACCGCTAGCATCGCGGCCCGGCCTTGCGCAGGCCGTTCGCCCGCCAGCCGGATCGCCGCGTACACCAGCTCACGCACCGCGCGGCGATCCTTGCTGCCGGCATAGCGGCGCGTTGAAAAATAGCGCGCGATCAGCGTGTCGGCGGCGGCACCGCCTTCACGTGCGGCGACGATGATTTGATCAAGCAGGTCAATCGCCGCCTGGACGCGGGCCGACGGGGTCATGATTTAACGCGTTGGGTAATTGGGGGCTTCCCTTGTGATCGAGACGTCATGGACATGGCTTTCGGCCAGCCCGGCATTGGTAATTTGCACAAAGCGCGCGCGCTTTTGCAGCTCTTCGATCGTCCGCGCCCCCGTATAGCCCATCGCGGCGCGAACACCGCCGACCAGCTGGTGGATGACGTCCTTGGCAGGCCCCTTGAACGGGACCTGCCCCTCGATGCCCTCGGGCACCAGCTTCATTTGATCCTTGATATCCTGCTGGAAATAGCGATCCGCCGATCCCCGCGCCATCGCGCCGACCGACCCCATGCCGCGATAGGCTTTATAGGCGCGGCCCTGATACAGGAACGTCTCGCCCGGCGCTTCCTCGGTCCCTGCGAGCAGCGAGCCGATCATCACACTCGATGCCCCCGCCGCGAGCGCTTTCGCCACATCGCCCGAGGTGCGGATGCCGCCATCGGCGATCACCGGCACGCCCGATTTGGCGGCTTCTTCTGCACAGTCCATGATCGCGGTCAGCTGCGGCACGCCGACGCCTGCCACAACGCGCGTGGTGCAGATCGAACCCGGCCCAATACCGACCTTGATCGCATCGGCGCCGGCATCGATCAATGCGCGTGTTGCCTCTGCGGTGGCGACATTGCCCGCGACGACCTGCACGGAATTGCTTAGCGCCTTCACCCGCTCGACCGCGCGCGCCACGTCGCGGTTATGGCCATGCGCCGTGTCGATCACGACGAGGTCCAGCTCGGCTTCGACCAGTGCCCGCGTCCGCTCAAATCCGGAATCGCCGACCGTCGTCGCCGCCGCCACGCGCAACCGCCCGGTCGCGTCCTTGGTGGCATCGGGATAGGTCACCGCCTTTTCGATGTCCTTGACGGTGATCAGGCCGATGCAATGATAATCGTCATCGACCACCAGCAGCTTTTCGATCCTACGTTGGTGGAGCAGCCGACGCGCCTCTTCCTGGCTCACGCCCGGCGACACAGTGGCGAGATTGTCATGCGTCATCAGCTCGGCAACCGGCTGCTTGGGGTTCTCGGCAAAGCGCACATCGCGGTTGGTGACGATGCCGACCAGCCGCCCCCCTTTTTCCACCACGGGAATGCCGCTGATCCGGTGCCGCGCCATCAACGCCTGCGCCTCCGCCAGCGTCGCTTGCGGATCGATCGTGATCGGATTGACGACCATTCCTGATTCAAAGCGCTTTACCTGCCGCACGGCGGCAACCTGCTGCTCGATCGAAAGATTGCGGTGCAGCACGCCGATGCCGCCCAATTGCGCCATCACGATCGCCATATCGGCCTCGGTCACGGTATCCATCGCCGATGACAGCATCGGGATATTGAGCGAAATGCCGCGCGTGAGCCGCGTGCGCGGATCGGCCATGCTGGGCACGATATCGCTTTCCGCCGGGTACAGCAGAACGTCATCAAAAGTGAGGCCGAGGCGAATGTCCATGAGTGCCCGTTCCTGAAGGCTTAAGGGTAACGTCGGGGGGTAACGTGGCGGCCCATGTAACCAAAGCTGCCCCAAGGCGCTAGGGCGCGTTTGGACTGTATGCCATTTGGCACCATCAGCGCCGTCCACAATGCCGCCATGTCGCATTCCGCTGTTAGCAGCCCGGAATAATGGTAGAAATGCGCTTCGAGATCGACAAACGGGCCGCCACTTGGCGCGGCGCACAGGAGTGTACGTGATGGAAGTGATGTTGGGGCTGATCGGTGGCCTGCTGGTACTGGTGATCGGCTATCTGCTGGCGAGCGTGAAGATGGTGCGCCAGGGCTATCAATACACGATCGAGCATTTCGGGCGCTTCACCACGGTCGCGCGGCCGGGGCTGAATTTCTACCCCGCGTTTTTCTACGGCGTCGGCCAGCGCATCAACATGATGGAGCAGGTGCTCGATGTGCCGCAGCAGGAAATCATCACCAAGGATAACGCGATGGTCGCGGTCGACGGGGTGGTGTTCTTCCAGGTGCTCGATGCCGCCAAGGCCGCTTATGAGGTGAGCGACCTGTTCGTCGCGATCATGCAGTTGGCGACCACCAATCTGCGTACCGTGATGGGATCGATGGATCTCGACGAGTTGCTGTCCAAGCGCGATGAGATCAACGCGCGGCTCCTCAGCGTGGTCGATCACGCCACCAATCCCTGGGGCGTCAAGATCACCCGGGTAGAGATCAAGGACATCCGCCCACCGGTCGATATCGTCAACGCCATGGCGCGCCAGATGAAGGCCGAGCGCGAAAAGCGCGCCAACATCCTTGAAGCGGAAGGATCGCGCGCATCCGAAATTCTGCGCGCCGAAGGGCAGAAACAGGCGCAGATCCTGGAAGCCGAGGGCCGTCGCGAGTCGGCGTTTCGCGACGCCGAAGCCCGCGAGCGTGCGGCAGAGGCCGAAGCCAAGGCGACTCAGCTCGTCTCCACCGCGATCGAACAGGGCAGCCCGCAGGCGATCAATTATTTCATCGCGCAGAAATATGTCGAAGCCGTCGGCAAGTTTGCGACATCGCCCAATGCCAAGACGATCCTGTTCCCGGTAGAGGCAACCCAGCTGATCGGCACGCTGGGCGGCATCGGCGCGCTGGCCCGTGAGGCGCTGGGCGAGAATGCGGCGTCTCCGCCCACCCCGCCTGCCAAGGTGCGCGGCCCGTTCGAGCCGCGCGACCAGTGAGGATCGCGCATGTCGGTTGACGACTTGATTGCCAATGCCGCGCTGCTCTGGATTGTCGCCGCAATCCTGCTCGGCGCGGCGGAACTGGCGATCCCGGGCGTGTTTCTGGTGTTCCTCGCGATTGCGGCCGCGATTACCGGTTTGGCGGTGTTTGCGCTGCCGGCGCTCACTTTGCCGTTGCAATTGCTCGCTTTTGCGGTCTGGAGCGTCGTATCGATCCTGATCGGACGGCGCTGGTATCATGATTATCCGGTCGCCACTGAAGACCCCATGCTCAATGATCGCGGCGCGCGCATGATCGGCGAAGTCGTGACGGTGGTTGAAGCGATTACGGATGGCGAAGGACGGGTTCAGGTCGGCGACGGTGTCTGGTCGGCGCTTGGCCCAGATGCTGCGGTGGGAACAAAGCTGCGGGTTGCCGGCATGCGCGGCGGCAAGCTGGTCGTCGAGGCGCAAGTGGCGCTGCGCTGAGCCGACGGACGATGGCGCGGCAACCATCGCCGTGCTGTCACGTTGAGGGGGTAATCGATAATCCCCTAGCCTACAGGAGCACGACGCATGAGCATTTTCGGCATGATCAAGGACGCCATCTGGGGCAAAGCCGCCGCCAAGACCGCGCCAGCCCCGGCGCCCGCGCCTGTTGCGGCAGGCGCCCCCGCCGCGGCACCCGTAGACGCAACCCCTGCGCCGAGCGCGCCCGTCCAGGTCGACGTCACCGCGTTGCTCGACGAGATCGCGTCGCATCACAGCGAAAAGCTCAACTGGCGCACCTCGATCGTCGATCTGATGAAGCTGATCGGACTCGATTCGAGCCTTACAAACCGCAAGGAACTCGCCGACGAACTCGGCTATACGGGAGAAAAGGACGGCAGCGCGGAGATGAACATCTGGCTGCACAAGCAGGTGATGAAAAAGCTCGCCGAAAATGGCGGGACGATCCCCGAAGAACTGACGCATTGATGCGTAGCGGCGCGGGGCCAATCGCAGCCCCGCGCCGATTCGCCGAAGCGCTTACTTCTTCCCGAAAAACCCGCTCGCCAGCCCGGCAAGATCGTTGATCGGATTGCCGTCACCATCGCGGTCGAGCATCCCGCCGATCTGCCCCATCATGCCGGATGCGCCAGCCCCGCCGAGCAGCGTCGCGAACTGCGCCAGCGATCCCTCACCGCCGATATGGCCAACGATCTGCTGGAGGATATCGGGCGACAGGCCAGTCGCCGATGCGGCCGTCTGCACGGTATCGCCGGGCGCCGGATGCGCCTTGCCGAGCGCACCAACGGCGGCTTCGACCTGTTCAGGCGTTAGGCCGACCTTGGCCGCCAAATTCTTGATATCGACATTCTGCGTGACCTGACCGAGCAATCCATCGAGCATCGACATAGGATAATCCTTCCTGATCGGGCGAGAGGTTCGTCCCGCGGGCAACCATAGCCGATCGCCCGCGCGAGCGACAGCAGATCGGTTGCGCAGCCCGATGGTGACGATCATAAGTTAGGGCAATGTTCTGGGAGAATTCGGATGCCCTTCAATCGTCGTGATCTTTTGCAAGGCACCGGCGCGGCCGCGCTTGCAGCCATCCTCCCAGGAACAGCATTTGGGGCGACAGGCGCCGATTCGGCAGCCACGAAGCTGCTCGCTGATACCGCCGAGACGATCTTCGCTGATTACCCCGAAGCCGCTGCCGGGCTGGGACTCGACAAGGGCAAGCGCGCCGCTTTGAAGCACCGGCTCAGTGATCGCGGCCCCGCCGGCAAAGCGGCGGCAGCAAGCCACGCCAAGGCGGTGCTCGGCAAATTGCGCAAGATCGATACCGCGGCGCTGAGCCCGGGCATGCGCACCAATGTCGAGGTCGTCCAGACCGCCTATCAACGCGCGACCGATGGCTATGCACTGCCCTATGGTGATGTCGCCACGCTCACCTCGGGATGGCGCAATTCGCCTTATGTGGTCGCCCAGAATGTCGGCGCGTATCTGGATATCCCGCAGCTGCTCGATGTCGATCACCGGATCGATACGCCGGGCGATGCCGATGCCTATTTGGCGCGCATGATCGCCTATGCCGGGCAGCTCGAGGGTGAGGCTGAGCGCGTGCGCGCCGCCGGTGCAATGGGCGTCCGCCTGCCCGATTTTGCGCTGGTCCAGTGCCTGAAGCAGCTCGAGATCGCGCGCAGTGGCCCGGTCGAGCAATGTGGCATCGTCACCTCGATCGCCAGGCGGACCGCCTCGATGCCCGGCGACTACGCGGTCAAGGCGGCCAAGATCGCCACCGACCGGATCGCCCCTGCGCTCGCCGCGCAGATCTCCGCGCTCGAGGCGCAAAGGGCGTTGACCACCAGCGATGCCGGGGTGTGGAAGCTGCCACAGGGCGATGCCTATTATGCCTGAGCGCTCCAGGCGGCGACCACAACGACGATGTCGCCCGACGAGGTGCACGCCATGGGCCGCGATGAACTGGCGAGACTGCACGCTAGGATGGATGTGATCCTGAAGGCGGAGGGCTATTCCCAAGGATCCGTCGGCGCGCGGATGACCGCGCTCGGCAAGGATCCCCGCTATCTGTTTGCCGAAGGCGATCCGGGCCGCGCCGAGATCATGGCGTATCTGCGCGACAAGCTGAAGGATATCCGCAGCAGGATGCCACAAGCGTTCGAGACTTTGGTGCCCGGCTTTGTCGAGGTGACGCGCATGTCACCCGCTGCCGAGCCCGGCGCCCCCGGCGCCTATGGCGGTGCGGGATCGATCGACGGCAAGGAACCCGGCCGCTTCTGGATCAACCTGGGCAACACATCACGCTGGACGCGCTACAGCCTGCCCGATCTCGCCTATCATGAGGCGATCCCCGGCCATGCCTGGCAGGGCGAATACACCTTCAAACAGCCGCTAATCCGCACCCTGATGTCGTTCAACGCCTATAGCGAAGGCTGGGGGCTATATGCCGAACAGCTGGCCGACGAACTCGGAGTCTATGATGATTTCCCCGCCGGGCGGCTCGGCTATCTGCAATCGCTCGCGTTCCGCGCGTGCCGGATGGTGGTCGACACCGGCATCCACGCCAAGCGCTGGACCCGCGACGAGGGCATCGCCTTTTTCGTCACCGAGAACGGCTCGAACCCCATCGAAGTCCGCAGCGAAGTCGAGCGTTACTGCACCTGGCCCGGCCAGGCTTGCGGCTACAAGCTCGGCCACACCCGCATCAACCAGCTCCGCGACAAAGCCAAAGCCGCGCTCGGCCCAAGCTATGATTTCCGCAAGTTCAACGATGCGGTGGTGCTAGGCGGCAATGTGCCGATGACGGTGCTGGAAGGCGTGATCGACCGGCATATTGCGGCGCGGAAGGGGTAGCGGGGTTGCGATTGTCGACTGACGATCTGACTAGCCGTTTCGTGAATTTCTGATTGTGGTGGTTAGATGCCCGGCAACTTTTGAGAGGGCAGTTGCCGAAGAGGGCATTGGTTTGCTCGCCGTGTGGCGAACTACATAGCTCGACCTGCGCGAAACTAACACGTGTCAAACTCCTCCCGTTCAGTATAAATTTGAAATGGTTAGTGCCCCAATAGCAACAGGGTTCCGCTGGAGTAATGATGACTGAAATCAGACCCCACTGCCCCGCCTGCGGCAGGCCAATACCATTTTCGGCAGCCCACTTTAATCGCGGTAAGCCTTTCCTTTGCCGTCAGTGTGGATGTGAGCTCTGCGTACCAAAAACTTTGGCGTTCGTAGGTATTGCTTTTTTTACGTTACTCGTATTCCTCGGAGAAAAAATCCTTAGTCAATCCGGCGGATGGGTCGTGCTCTTTGGTTTGTTTTGTAGCGCTTTGCTCATTGAGTACTTATTTGTTCGTGCTATAATTACAAACCCTCCTAACAATAATAACAAAAATACAGAAATTTATTATATTTTTAACGACGATAAATAGTTTGATATTTGAAATAAAGACAAATTATTGAGAAATTTTTTTAATTTCGTATCTTTTTTGTTATTATTTGATGATTTGATTTATATAAGGGTGTGACCGAAATAGATGATGCATCTTGTTCCTACATAGAAGAACCGCCAAAAGAGAAAATTCATCTTCCGACGTTCCGATGACCCGGAACGTCCGCTATTGGGGCGGTAGCAGTCAATCGACTTCAATCGCTTGCTGCCAGATCGGGCGCAACCCACCCCAGCCGCGCTTCAACCGAGAACAATCGCTCGCGGGAATAGAACCGCAATGGCCAGTCCCGCGCGCCGCGGGGCGACATCAGCAACGCATTGACGCATTGCGCCAGCCCCTGCCCCTCGCTCTCGCGCACATGATCGCGCACCGCCGTCAGGAAGCAGCAGGTGATCGTGTGATGATACCCCTGGGTCGCGTCGTTCACCCCGCCGACGCTCTCGTTATAGCGTGAGATGATCCCGCGCAGATCGGCGTCGAGATCAATGTCGGGGCGCTCGACCACCAGCCAGGTCGTTGCGGCCAAATGCGCTTCATGCGTCCATTCGGGGCGCGGCAGGGTGCGTTTGAGCAGCCCGATACCGACGTGCCTTACGGCAGCATCGGTATCGAACAGGCGGGGCCTATGATCGGTCATCGGTCAGGGCTTTCTCATGCGAAGGCCCGGAGGAGCGGGCCGGTCAGGCCGGCTGGCTTACCTTGGGGGCCGATTGGCGGACCCCTTCGTCGACATGGTCCGCGAATTGCGCGAAATTTTCGACAAATTGATCGACCAACTTGGCGGCGGTCGCGTCATAGGCTTGCTTGTCCGCCCAGGCTTCGCGCGGATCGAGGATCGCGCTGTCGACACCCGGCACGCTGGTCGGCACTTTGAACCCGAAATTGGGATCGGTGCGGAAATCGGCATCGTTCAGACTGCCATCGAGTGCGGCGTTGAGCAGTGCGCGCGTGGCCTTGATCGGCATCCGGCTGATCCCCGGCATCGTCGCCTTGCCGCCGGTCCAGCCGGTGTTGACCAGCCAGCAATCGACCCCGCCCTTGGCGATCCGCTCCTTGAGCAAATTGCCATAGACGCTGGGGTGGCGCGGCATGAACGGCGCGCCGAAGCAGGTCGAGAAGGTGGCGTCGGGCTCGGTTACGCCGATCTCGGTGCCCGCCACGCGCGCGGTATAGCCCGACAGGAAATGGTACATGGCCTGATCAGGGGTGAGCTTCGCGATGGGCGGGAGGACGCCGTACGCATCCGCCGTCAGCATCACGATATTTTTGGGCACTGGGCCCATATTATGCTCGGACGCGTTGGGGATGAAGTCGATCGGGTACGACCCCCGGCTGTTTTCCGCCAAGGTCGCATCGTCGAGATCGAGCTCGCGCGTTTCGGCATCCATCACGACATTTTCGAGCACCGTGCCGAACCGCTTAGTGGTCGCATAAATTTCCGGCTCGGCCTCTGCGGACAAGCGGATCATCTTGGCGTAGCAGCCGCCCTCGAAATTGAAGACGGCGGTATCGGACCAGCCATGCTCGTCATCGCCGATCAGCGTGCGGCTGGCATCGGCGCTCAGCGTGGTCTTGCCCGTGCCCGACAGGCCGAAAAACACTGCCGTATCGCCCTTGGGGCCGATATTGGCCGAACAATGCATCGGCATGATGCCGTCGACCGGCAGCAGGTAGTTGAGCAGCCCGAACACCGATTTCTTCATTTCGCCGGCATAGGCAGTGCCGCCGATCAGGATCAGCTTTTCGGTGAAGTTGACGGCGATCACCGTTTCACTGCGGCAACCATGACGCGCCGGATCGGCGCGGAAGCTGGGCAGATCGATGATCGTGTATTCAGGGTCAAAGCCCGGCAGGTCGGCCTCGTGGGGCCGCACCAGCATCGTGCGGATGAACAGGTTATGCCAGGCAAGCTCGTTGATCACGCGCACCCGCACGCGGTGTTCGGGCTGTGATCCGCCGAAAAGATCCTGGACGAACAGCGTTTCCTTATCGGCGAGCGCGGCAATGAAATCGGCTTTCAGCGCGGCGAAATGCGCTGGCGTCATCGCCGCATTCGATTTGCCCCACCAGACGGTGTTTTCGGTTTCCGCATCGCGCACGATGAACTTGTCGGTGGCCGATCGCCCGGTCTTGGCACCCGTTGCCACCACCAACGCGCCACCATTGGCCAGATGCCCCTCACCGCGAGCGATCGCATGTTCGACGAGCGGGGCGGTGATGAGGTTCCAGTGAATCTGCGCATTGGTGGCGAAACCCTGGGCCTCCAGGCCCTTATGGGGGGTACGCTCGGTCACGATCTGCTCTCCTAGAAAGGGGTCGCTTTGCGGCCATATTTGGTAATGTCCCGCCGCATACCGCCCATCGTGCAGCCGGTCAAACACCGAACATGGCCACAGACAGTTGAGCCGATGGCCCCTTTGGCCTAGGCCAGTTCTGCGTAACAAAGGATTTTGCTGCCGATGACGGCCACAATCGCGCTCGTCGATGACGATCGCAACATCCTCACCTCGGTATCGATCGCGCTTCAGGCGGAAGGGTTTCTGACGCGCGTCTATTCGGACGGCGAAACCGCGCTGAAGGCGCTGGTCGATAATCCTCCCGATCTGGCGATTTTCGATATCAAGATGCCGCGCATGGACGGTCTGGAGCTGCTCCGCCGCCTGCGCGAAAAAAGCGCGATGCCGGTGATTTTCCTCACCAGCAAGGATGATGAGCTCGACGAGGCACTCGGCCTCGCGATGGGCGCCGACGATTATATCGCAAAGCCATTCTCGCAGCGACTGCTCATCGCGCGTATCCGCGCCATCCTGCGCCGCACCGAACTCAACCAGCCCGTCGCGCCGGGTGAGGAGGCTGTGCCAACCGAGATCCTGCAGCGCGGGCGGCTGGCGATGGACCCCGCCCGCCACCGGGTGACGTGGGATGGCCTGCCGGTTACCCTGACGGTCACCGAATTCCTCATCCTGGAAACGCTGGCGCAGCGGCCGGGAATCGTGAAGACTCGCAACCAGCTCATGGACGCGGCTTATCAGGACGACATCTATGTCGACGACCGAACCATCGACAGCCACATCAAGCGCGTTCGCCGCAAATTCCGCCAAGTGGCTCCGGAATTCGATGCGATTGAGACGCTTTATGGCGCAGGTTATCGATTCTCGGAAGAGTGACGATAACGACAATGACTTATCGCTGCGCTGGTCCGGGCGCGTTTCGCTCACCAGGCGCATTCTTGCGGTAAACATTTTTGCACTGGCGATGTTGGCCGGCGGGTTTTTTTACCTCGACAGTTATCGCAGTCGCATCGTCGACAGCAGGGTTGCGCAAGCCAAGCGCGAAGCCCGCCTGATTGGTGAAGCGTTGGCGGCGGCGAGTGCGGATCGGCGCCAGCCGCTCGCGATTGAGCTGGCGCAGAGCACCGGTACCCGCATTCGCCTGTTCGATGCACGCGGCAAACAGATATGGGACACGCGCGGCATGGGGCTGCGCAACTTCATCCTGATCGATCCCGATCGTGAGGGGTTTGGGCCCACGGCCGGCCGATTTCTCGATGCGATGATCGATACCGTGGTCGGTGCGGAGCGCGCGCCACTCTATCGTGAACGCCGTGCCGGGCGGGGCTGGCCAGATGTGACAGCGGCGCAGCAAAGTGCTGTGGCCGTCGCAACCGTATGGCGGGCGCCTGATCGTACGCCGGTCATCACCGCCGCCGCACCATTGCCGGGCAATGCGGTAGTGATGACCGCCATCAACGCGCGTGACATCACTCAAACGGTGCGGATCGAGCGATTCCGACTAAGCATCGTGCTGCTCGTTGTCTCGATAGCATCGATCCTGTTGTCGCTGTTCCTGGCGCGCACGATTGTCCGTCCGCTGCGACGGCTGGCGCGGGCAGCGGTTCGGGTACGGCTGGGGCGTGCGCGCGAAGTGGTGGTGCCCCGCCTGCCCTCGCGCGGTGACGAAATCGGCATGCTCGCGCGCGCGCTTTCGGACATGAGCCAGGCATTGCGGGCGCGGATCGACGCGACCGAGGCGTTCGCTGCGGATGTGACGCATGAAATGAAAAACCCGCTGGCCTCGCTGCGGTCGGCTGTCGAGGGGTTGGGGACCGTCCACGATCCCGATTTGCAGGCGCGGCTGCTGGCCATTGTCCGCGATGACGTTCATCGGCTCGATCGGCTGATCAGCGATATCTCCGAAGCATCGCGCCTCGATGCGCAGTTGAGCCGTGCGAAGTTCGAGCCCGTCGATATCGGCGCGATGATTGATGCGCTGCTCGCCGCGCGCACCGCACGCGGCATCGAACGCGGGGTCCAGATGCGGGTCGACCGCCGCATCGATGGTCCGGTGGTGATCATGGGCGAAGACGGTCGGCTGGAGCGTGTGTTCGAGAATCTGATCGATAATGCGATCTCCTTTTCCCCCGATCACGGAGTCATCACGATCGCCGTGCAGCGTGACGGCCGTGATATTATGGTCGCTGTGGAAGATGACGGGCCCGGCGTACCGCCGGAGGCACGCGATCAAGTGTTCCGTCGATTCCAATCGATCCGGCCTGAAAATGAAGCATTTGGCAAGCATTCGGGGCTAGGCCTTGCCATTGCACGGACCATCGTCGAGGGGCATCAAGGCGAAATTGCTGTCGAATCGCGCGATGACGCCATGCGCGGCGCCCGCTTCGTCGTACGCTTGCCGTGTGCCGAAACATTTTGATGATGAACGCCCTGGTAGATGTACTCGGATTCAGGAGCCTCGATGACGATCGTTTCTTCCGAAACACTCCACGCTTCCTGCATTGCGATCGGGGATCTTGCCGTGCTGATCGAGGGGCGCTCGGGCGCAGGCAAGTCCGATCTGGCGCTGCGGCTTATCGATCGTGGTGCGGCCCTGGTAAGCGATGACTATACCGTGCTGATGCGCGCCGGACGCCAATTGGTTGCGACGCCCCCTGCCACGATCACCGGCAAAATCGAAGTGCGCGGGCTCGGGATCCTGGAAATGCCCCACCGTGACCGCGTGCCCGTCGCGCTGCTTGTTGAGCTCGAAGATGCGATCGAACGGATGCCAGCCGAGCTGCAGACCCGGCGTATCGCCGGCATCGAGGTGCCCGTGGTGATCCTGAACGGGCATGATGCCTCGGGCCCCATCAAGGTGGAACTCGCGCTCAAGCGCATCGCCGAGGCCGGGTCGTGACCGCACCCCCAAAAGATATTCTGCTCGTCACCGGCATGTCGGGCGCCGGCAAATCGACGACGCTCAAGACGCTGGAGGATTTGGGTTGGGAGGTGGTGGATAATCTGCCACTGCTCCTGCTCGATCGGCTGCTCTCCACCGAATTGCCAGCCGGATCGGGGGATGATGATCGCCCACTCGCAATCGGCATTGGCGCGCAGACGCGCGGGTTCGATCCCGTTAAGATCGTCAAGCGGATCAAGAAGCTGCAAGCCGACCACGGCCATGACATCAGCACCCTGTTCCTTGATTGCGCGGGCGGCGAGCTTGAGCGGCGCTATTCGGAAACGCGGCGTCGCCACCCGCTCGCGCTTGATCGCCCGGCATCGGACGGCATTGCCCGCGAGCGCGAGCTGCTCGCCCCGCTTCGACGCTGGGCAAACCGACTGATCGACACCACGGATTTATCGAGCAACGCGCTCGCGCAGCAGATCCGCGCCAGTTTCGCGCGCGACGGGCTGAGCGCCCCGACGTTGTCGGTGATGTCGTTCGGCTTCGCGCGCGGGCTGCCGCGCGATGCCGATCTGGTGCTCGACATGCGCTTCCTGCGCAATCCGCATTGGGACGATGCACTCCGCCCCGGCACCGGCCTGGATGCCGATGTCAGCGCCTATGTGGCCGCCGATCCGGCCTATGACGCCGCCATGGCGGCGATTGATTCATTGATCCTGCTGTTGCTCCCGCGCTACAGGGCTGAAGGAAAATCCTATGTTACCATAGCCTTCGGCTGTACCGGGGGTAGACATCGCTCGGTTCATGTCGCCGAACGCATGGCGAAGCAGTTGCGCGCCGCAGGATTTTCGCCCACGGTTACGCACCGCGATTTGGCGGCGGCGTCGCAGGACTCGCTTGAGGGCGCGCCGACGGTACCGGTGATCGGATAGCGGCCACGCAAGTGACAATGACGGGGACGATACTGAAGTGAACGGGCGGCGATGATCGGGCTGGTACTCGTGACCCATGGCCGACTGGCCGAGGAATTCGTGACGGCGATGGAGCATGTCGTGGGCAAGCAGGAGCGTATTGCCACGATCTCGATCGGCCCCGAGGACGATATGGAAGGCCGCCGTGCCGATATTGCCGCTGCCATTGCCGGAGTCGAAACCGGGCAAGGCGTGATCGTGCTGACCGATCTGTTTGGCGGCACCCCTTCCAATCTTGCCATTTCGCTGATGGAAACGGGGCGCGTTGAGGTGATCGCCGGCATCAACCTGCCGATGCTGATCCGGCTTGAGGGTGCCCGCAAATCAATGAAGGTGACAGAGGCTGTCGCTGCCGCGCGCGAAGCGGGTCGCAAGTACATCTCGGTCGCGTCCGAAGTGCTGGGCGAAGCCGCAGCGTGAGCAAAATTTTCCGCACGGTCACCATTACCAATCGTCGCGGCCTGCATGCACGGGCCAGCGCGAAATTCGTGACGCTCGCCTCAGCGCAGCCGGTCGAAGTCGCGGTGGTGAAGGACGCATCGCCCGTCACCGGCACGTCGATCATGGGCCTGATGATGCTGGGCGCCGCCATGGGCGATCATATCACGATCAGCGCCGAGGGCGATGGCGCACAGCAAGCCGTTGACGCGCTGGCCGAACTGGTCGAGGCCAAGTTCGGCGAGGATTGAGCGCGCCCATGCCGCGTGAGATCACCGCTTATTCCAACCCGCTCATCAAGCGCGTCCGCAACCTGCGCGACAAGCGCCATCGCCGTGACGAAGGGCTGTTCCTGGCGGAAGGGCTTCGCATCCTCACCGAAGCGCGCGAGACTGGGCGCCTGCCGCAATTTCTGTTTTACGCGCGGGAAAGCGCACAACATCCGTTGGTCCATACGCTCATCGCCGATGTCGAAATGGCCGGCGGCGAAGCGATCGAGACCGTGCCCGACATCCTGTCAAAACTATCGGGCAAGGATAATCCACAGGCGGTGGTCGGCGTATTCGCGGAATTCACGCGCACCCTCGACTCGCTCGATCGGACCAGCGCCGGCATCTGGCTGGTGGCCGAACGGCTACGCGACCCCGGCAATCTGGGCACCATATTGCGCACCGGCGATGCCGTGGGGGCGGGCGCGCTGATCCTGATCGGTGATTGCGTCGATCCATTCTCGGTAGAGGCGGTGCGGGCCAGCATGGGCGCGCTGTTCACGGTACCGGTGGTGCAATGCGACTGGAGCGAGTTTACGGCATGGCTTCGCGCCGGGCCTGGCCAGCTGATTGGCCTTAGCCTCGACACCGAAACGTCGTACCGGACGGCCAGGTACACCGCTCCCACCTTTCTGCTGACCGGCAACGAAGCGCAGGGGATGCCCGATGACTATGCCGCCGCATGCGACTTGCTCGTCAAGATCCCGATGCTGGGTAAGGCCGATAGCCTCAACGCGGCGGTGGCAACGGCGGTGATGGCGTACGAAGTGCTGGGGCGCGGACAGCGCTAATCGAACGGCATCGGTCGCCCTATTCTGCCGCCTCCCCCAAATCTTCGATCAGCGGCACGGCGTCGCCATAACGCGCAAGTGCTTCCACCGGGGGGACTTCCTCAATCTCTCGCGCGCCGGTTTCGATGTTGAGATCGCGAAATTTGCGCGCCGTCACCAACGCCCGGCTTTCGAAGCTGGAGACGAAGCTGTTGTAATTGTTGACCGCGCTGGTCAGTCCGCCACCCACCTTGCGCAAATCGCCCGCCGCCTTGGCAAGCCGATCGTACAGTTCCTTGCCGAGTTCACCGATCTGGCGCGCTTCCTTGGCGAGTTTTTCCTGCCGCCACACCGCCGCCACCGTACGCGCGATCGCGATCAGGTTGGTGGGGGTCGCCAGCAGCACGCGCTTTTCGAACGCGAAATCCCATAAAGTCGGATCATGTTCGAGCGCGGCGGACAGGAAATGCTCGCCCGGTACGAACATGATCACATAATCGGGCGCGTCGGCGAACTGGCTCCAATAGGCCTTGTTGCCCAGCCCGTTCACATGCGCGCGCATTGATGCGGCGTGAAGCGCCAGCCCTTTCAGCCGTTCTGCCTCATCGACCGCGCCAAAGGCGTCCTGATAGGCGTTAAGCGAGACCTTGGCGTCGATCACCAGCGCCCGACCGCCGGGCACCCGCACGATCGCATCGGGGCGCAACCGCCCGCCCTCATCATCGCCGCCTGCAACGCTCACTTCGGTCTGGAAATCAGTGTGCTCGGCAAGGCCACACGTCTCGAGCACATTCTTCAGCTGCTGCTCTCCCCAGCGCCCGCGCGATTTGGGGGCGTTGCGAAGTGAATTGACGAGCTTGGCCGCCTCGCTCGACACTTTTTCCTGCCCAACCCGCAAGCTCTCCAGCTGGCCCTTCAGCTGATCAAACGCGCTGGTGCGATCGACCTCGACCTTTTTCACCGTCTCCTCATACCGTGACAGCCGATCGCTGACCGGCTGGAGCATCGATCGCAGATTTTGCCCTGCGGTTTCCTCGGATTGCTTGAAGCGTTCGTCGGCGCGGCGCAGGAACGTTTCCTGTGCTTCGCTCAGCAGCCGGTTGGAGACATCGGCGAATTGCGCTGCCATCACGTCCTTCGCTTCGCGCAACTCGGCCAACCGCTGTTCAAAGGCCCCTGCCTGCGCTTTCAGCGTCGCCAGGTCAGTGCGCGCCGTATCACGCTCCGCCCGCACCTGCTCTAGCGTGGCGGCCAAGTCGGCAACGCCCCTGGCCCGCTCCTCGGCACCGGCCAGATCAGTGATCGCACGGCGAAACTCCTCGGTCCGCGCATCACGCTCCGCCCGCGCCTGCGCGGCACCGCGCCCGCCGAGGAACCAGCCGATGCCAAGGCCGATGACCAGCGACACAATCACGACGACGATGATCAATGGATCCACAAGGCCTGCCTTTTGAGGGAACGAAGCACGAACTTATCCAGTTCGCCAAACGAGGACAAGGGCGACTTGGGCGCCATTTTTCAATCCTCGGGTCGTTCTTTTCCGGAAGCGCCCAAACAAGCTTTTCTGATCTATCAACGAACATAATGAGGTTTACGGGAAACACGTTCCGAATGTGAGAAAGCGAACACGTCGCGTAACGGAACCGCTTTCAAACGATTGATTAAACGAAAGCTTCTGTCATACGAAGGCCGCGGCTTTCAAAACGATCAGTCAGAAAGACCTTCGAAATGAACAATGGCGGCGGTATCAGTTTCTTCGGTATGCTGGCGATTTTGTTTATCGGCCTGAAGCTGACAGGATACATCGATTGGGAATGGCTTTGGGTTCTGGCCCCCCTGTGGGTACCGTTCGCGCTGGGCATTGCAATTGTCCTGCCCTATCTGGTCTTGGCTAGGGTATTTCGCAGTAGATTTATCGCGGGCGGTTTCAGCTTCTTCGGTATGCTGGCGATTTTGTTTAGCGGCTTGAAGCTAACAGGATACATCGATTGGGAATGGATTTGGGTTCTGGCCCCCCTGTGGATACCGTTCGTGCTGGGCATTGCAATTGTCCTGCCCCTTCAGGTCTTGGCTAAGGTATCCCGCAGTCGATTTAGGTGACCATTGGAAGCCGCCTTGATATTTGGGATTGTCAGCATGGGCAGTTCAATTCTGGTACTCTACGGTTCGTACCGATCCGATCGAATGGGCATTCGCCTGGCCAACTTCATCGTCAATGGCGTGAACGTACGGGGTGCCGCTGCCGAACTAGTAGACGCGAAAGCCGTCGAACTGCCGATGCTCGATCAAATGTACAAGGAATATGCCCCCGGCTCTGCCCCCGCCGCGATTGCCAGCCATTCGGCTGGGCGGCGCGCGCGGGAGCATGGCGTGGCACGGCACATTATCCGAAATGGGGATGCTCGTGATTTCGAGCACGTTGACTGTGGGGCAGGTTGCCAAGGCGCTTAATGAAGCCGCGCAACCGACGGGTGATGGCGGCGCGCAACTCGCAAAGAATTTCCCGCGCTTCGCCGACGATCTCGACTGATGGGCCGAAGCCGCCCACACCCAGCTTGAACGACAAGCACCGCCTTATTGAGAGTGCGTACGTGTCGCCAATTGTTGGATAAATGGCGGAGAGGGTGTCCGTAGAATATAACCTATAACTATCTATTATAAATTAGCTTTTTCTGGACTCGGAGAATTGCTCCCACACAAATTCCCACAACGTCGGCCCGTCACCCTGTTTTTCGGTAGCCTGCTAGCGGCATGCAGGTCAGCCTAACGCGTCAATCCATTGGCAGGGGCTTGCTAACATATCCCTCGAAATCGGTTATATCGTCGTAGTTCTTACCCTTCGCAGGTTGAGCGGTATAATAGTAAAGCGCGATAGACCGACGCGTGATTCCGGCGGTATGTCTTGAAAACAATGCCCCCCTCTTGAGGGGGCATCTGTCCACAGCTCGAGGCTTCCGCCATACGCCGGCTGCCATTCTGAAGTCAGATAAAGCAGGACATTTAGACGTCTATAAAGTTTCAACCTGTCGTAAAAGTTGAAGTCGGTATGAATGTCCAAAATACCGCCCGCCAAGATCTGATGCATTCCTCCGCCCGTAAAGTGCGCGTCGGGCAACAGGGCGGGAATCCCCGTCACAGATTGTAGAAAGTTCAGAAACGGTTGGTCGTTGAACTGTTCTAAGCCATCGCGGAAGACTGGATCGAGTGTATCGAATCGCGTGTCGTCGCCGGCTCCCTGCTTTCCGTACTGATTTGGGGATCGCTTCCTCCAGTCGAGCCAGACCGGATGCTCTGGCGGAGGAAAGCGCTCCTGCATCCTGCGGACCGCGAACGGAGCCAGAAAATCATCGATGATTAGGTGGCGGAAGGGCTTCGACCTCGCCCACTCAAGAGCCAACCCCGGTGCCAGATTTCCAAGCCGCTCGACATCGAGCAGGGCCTTTTCGTCAGAGTCGTCCTCGAACTGCTCTTCAAAGGGCATACTCACTCCTGCCGAAATCAAACCGCTGTCGCCACCGTCTTGAGAGTCCGCTGACCGCTGCTCCACTGTGCAAGCATGGCTAGCAGGGGAGCAAGGGAAAAGCCGCTGACGTGCTCCCCTGAAACTCCGCCAGTCTGAGCTAGAGTCCTTCATGAAGGAGGACGACGATGAAGCGCAGCAGATTTACCGAGGAGCAGATCATAG